>NZ_JADAIN010000021.1:0-90318 GCF_015676285.1 Acinetobacter sp. Res13-Abat-PEC15-P4-01
CACCCAATCGCAATGGACCCAGGTCTACGTTTTGCGATCCGTGAAGGTGGTCGTACAGTTGGTGCTGGTGTAGTTGCTAAAGTAACTGCATAATCGCTAAAATGTTTATTCTTACCGAGAGTTGCGGCTCTCGGTTTGCTTATTAGGTCAGTAGTTCAATTGGTAGAGCGTCGGTCTCCAAAACCGAATGTTGGGGGTTCGAGTCCCTCCTGACCTGCCAGTTTTTAAATAAAAAACTTGATGTCGGCTAAACTGGTCATATAATAAGTCGCGAAACCTACGACGAGTACAAAAATGTCGAACGATAAATCACGTGACGCAACAGGCGGCGCGGCAATTCCTCAAAGCAACAATTCAGCTGAAATGGTGAAGACAAGTTCTTCGTTTGATTTTATTTTGTGGATCATTGCATTGGCTTTATTTGGCTGTGCTTTGATGACAAATCAATATCTTCCAGCGTATTGGGCACCAGCAAATAGCATCTGGGTGCGTATTGGGGTAATTTTAGCTTGTATCATCGTAGCTTTAGGTTTATTATACGCCACCCATCAAGGCAAAGGCTTTGTTCGTTTGCTTAAAGATTCGCGTATCGAACTGCGTCGAGTCACTTGGCCTACGAAACATGAAACAGTAACCACTTCATGGCAGGTTCTCCTCGTTGTTGTAGTTGCCGCAATTATTTTGTGGTGTTTTGACTATATCATCGGTTGGTTTATGAAGTTTATTATCGGGTAAGAGAGCTATGAAACGTTGGTACATTATTCATGCCTATTCAGGCTATGAAAAACAAGTGATGCGTTCACTTAATGATCGAATCCAGCGTAGCGCTGTTGCTGATAGTTTTGGTGAAGTCCTTGTTCCTACCGAAGAAGTGGTAGAAATGAAGGATGGTAAGAAACGTAAATCAGAGCGTAAATTCTTTCCAGGCTACGTATTGGTCGAAATGGAAATGAATGATGAAACTTGGCACATTGTTAAAGAATGTCCAAAAGTATTGGGTTTCATCGGTGGTACTGCTGAAAAACCAGCGCCAATTACGCAAAAAGAAGCTGATGCGATTCTTGCACGTGTACACAACAAAGGTGAAGCACCTCGTCCTAAGACGATGTTCGAGCCGGGTGAAGAATTACTTGTGACTGACGGTCCATTCACAGACTTTAAGGGTGTGGTGGAAGAAGTTCAGTACGAAAAATCGCGTTTAACGTTGACGATTAACGTATTTAATCGACCAACTCAAGTTGAATTGGAATTTCGTCAAGTCGAAAAAACAATTTAATTTGAATTGTTCAAAAAGCGCTCGATTTGTTATGGATCGGGCATTGTTGTTGTAACGGTATCGTTACTTGAAAACTTGGGGAGCTCTAAAAGGCGTTTGTACCCAGAGGTAATTTGAAATGGCTAAGAAGATTGACGGCTATATCAAGCTGCAAGTTCCAGCTGGTAAAGCGAATCCATCTCCACCAATCGGTCCTGCACTAGGTCAACGTGGTGTGAACATCATGGCATTCTGTAAAGAATTCAATGCTGCTACACAAAAAGTTGAACCAGGTCTTCCAATTCCTGTAGTGATCACTGTGTACAACGATAAGTCGTTCACATTCATCATGAAAACTCCACCTGCATCTATTCTTCTTAAGAAAGCTGCTGGTATCCAGAAGGGTTCATCTGTACCAAACAAAACTAAAGTTGGTAAGTTGACTCGTGCTCAATTAGAAGAAATTGCGACTACTAAAGAACCAGACTTAACTGGTGCTGATTTAGACGCACGTGTACGTACCATTGCTGGTTCTGCGCGTTCTATGGGCTTGGAAGTGGAGCTATAAGACATGGCAAAGTTAACTAAACGTCAAAAAGCCATTGCTGCAGCTGTAGAAGCAAACAAAGTTTATACTTTGGAAGAAGCAGTACAAGTTCTTAGCAGCCTTCCTGCTGCAAAATTCAAAGAATCTTTGGATGTTGCGGTAAACCTAGGTGTTGATCCTCGTAAATCTGACCAAGTTGTTCGTGGCGCGACTACGCTTCCTGCAGGTACTGGTAAAACTGTACGTGTAGCTGTGTTTGCTCAAGGCGCTGCTGCTGAAGCTGCTAAAGCTGAAGGCGCGGACGTTGTTGGTTTTGATGATCTAGCTGAAAGCATTCAAGCGGGTAACTTAGACTTTGATGTTGTGATTGCTGCTCCAGATGCAATGCGCGTTGTAGGTAAGTTGGGTACGATTCTTGGTCCACGTGGTTTAATGCCAAACCCTAAAGTGGGTACTGTAACTCCTGACGTTGCAACTGCAGTTAAAAATGCAAAAGCAGGTCAAGCACGTTACCGTGTAGACAAAGCGGGTATCATTCACGCTGCGATCGGTCAAGTAGGTTTCACAGCTGAAGCTGTTCGTTCAAACGTTGAAGCACTTATTGCTGACCTTAAGAAAGCAAAACCTGCGACTTCTAAAGGTATCTACATTCAAAAGATCACTTTGAGCTCAACAATGGGTCCTGGTCTTGTTGTAGACGTACAGAACGTTACTAAGTAATTATTTTTATAAATAATTATTTGCAATGAAAGAATTTTAAAGTCCTGAGTGAAATTTAAAACAAGGTTTTTAAATTTTGCGCAAAGTGGGGGAGACTTCAGCAGAGGTTTTCTCTCATCTTGTGAGTTGGCAAGGTTGACTTGCTGATGGGTTCTCAGGCGGACTTTGAATTGATAGATGTAAGTTTATCAGCGTCAAAGACCTCAGGCGAGGCAGGTCTTAGGATTTGCTTCTTAAAATACCAGTCTGAGTAGACGCGGTGGTGTGATTGATTCCTCCTCCGCGTGTAAGTTGAGAAATTGACTTGCGAATTGGGAGTGCAGTCCATTTGTGGATTGCATAAATCACCGTTAGGAGGTTTTACAATGGCTCTTCTTATCGAAGACAAAAAACAGATCGTTGCTGAAGTAAATGAAGTTGCTTCTTCAGCGTTTGCTGCTGTTGTTGCTGACTATCAAGGTTTAACAGTAGAACAATTGACTACTCTTCGCGTAGAAGCTCGTAAGTTAGGTGTTAAAACACGTATCGTGCGTAACACTTTAGCTAAGCGTGCACTTGAAGGTACTCAATTCTCTATCTTGGATGAGAACCTTGTTGGTCCAACTATTCTAGCTTTTTCAACTTCTGAAGACGACATGGGCGCAGCTGCTCGCTTGTTTGAAGATTTTGCTAAAACTAACAAAGCATTTGAACTTAAAGCTGCTGCATTTGATGGCAAAGTTTATCAAGGTGCTGATGTTAGCGTTATTGCAAATCTTCCAAACCAAGAAAAAGCACTTACGATGCTTGCCAATGTTCTTCAAGCTCCTATTTCGAAATTGGGTCGCCTTATTACAGCGCTCAAAGAGAAAAACGAGTCAGAAGCAGCTTAAGCTTAAAAATTTTCACACACCATTCAATATCCATTTGGAGTTATTCTCATGGCTTTAACTAACGAAGAAATCTTAAACGCAGTTGCTGAAAAAACTGTTCTTGAACTTGTTGAACTTATTTCTGCTTTCGAAGAAAAATTCAACGTATCTGCAGCTGCTGTAGCTGTAGCTGCTGCTCCAGGTGCTGGCGCTGCTGCTGCTGAAGAGCAATCTGAATTCAACGTTGAGTTGACTTCTTTCGGTGCTAACAAAGTTGCTGTAATTAAAGCAGTTCGTGAAGCAACTGGTCTTGGTCTTAAAGAAGCTAAAGATCTTGTTGAAGGCGCTCCTTCAGTTGTTAAAGAAGCGGTTTCTAAAGAAGAAGGCGAAGAACTTAAGAAGAAACTTGAAGAAGCTGGTGCTACAGTTACACTTAAGTAATCTTAAGGGGAGTCGATTTTTTTATAATCGGCTCCACAAATTGGCTGATGGCTCTTGGGTCATCAGCCTTTTTGCGTTACAATAATCGGCTCGATTTTAGATTGATTGATATAAAAATCATCAATTTTTAAAACAAATAAACAAAATCAAACGCTTACCAATATTTTTCAGCTTTAAAAATATTGTTAAGCGTTTTGTACCACTGAAATTTGCAGCATTTGTATAAAAGTGGTGGTCATATCGACCTGCGTAATTCCTTCTAAGTTCGTTCTGCAGGCGGGCTTAGTTTACTTTCCGAGGACTCCAGATGGCATACTCATATACCGAAAAGAAACGGATCCGTAAGAATTTTGGTAAATTGCCCCAAGTCATGCATGCTCCGTACTTGCTCGCGATTCAAGTCGACTCGTACAGAACATTCTTGCAAGATGGCAAAACTCCAAAAAATCGCGAAGATATCGGTCTCCAAGCTGCATTTCGTTCAGTTTTTCCTATTGAAAGTTATTCTGGCAATGCTGCTTTAGAATTCGTTGAGTATAGTCTTGGTAAACCAGAGTTTGATGTTCGCGAATGTATCCTTCGCGGTTCAACCTTTGCGGCACCAATGCGCGTTAAAATTCGTTTGATCATCAAAGATCGTGAAACGAAATCTATCAAAGACGTACGTGAACAAGAAGTGTACATGGGTGAAATGCCGCTCATGACTGAGAATGGTACTTTTGTGATCAATGGTACCGAGCGTGTAATCGTATCTCAATTACACCGTTCTCCAGGCGTTTTCTTTGATCACGATAAAGGTAAAACCCATTCAAGTGGTAAAGTGCTTTATTCAGCACGTATCATTCCTTACCGTGGTTCATGGTTGGATTTTGAATTTGATGCTAAAGACTTAGTATTTGTTCGTATTGACCGTCGTCGTAAATTATTGGCGACTGTAATTCTACGTGCATTGAACTACAGCAATGAACAAATTCTTGACATGTTCTATGAGAAAGTACCTGTATATCTTGATATGGGTAGCTATCAAATTGACCTTGTGCCAGAACGTCTTCGCGGTGAAATGGCGCAATTTGATATCGTAGACAATGATGGCAAAGCGATTGTTGAACAAGGTAAGCGTATTAACGCACGCCATGTTCGTCAAATGGAAGCTGCGGGTTTAACTAAACTTTCAGTTCCAGATGAATACCTGTATGAGCGTATTACAGCTGAAGATATTACTTTGCGTGATGGCGAAGTGATCGCTGCAAATACCATTTTAAGCCATGAAGTCTTGGTTAAAATTGCTGAAGGTGGTGTTAAACAGTTTAACATCTTGTTCACCAATGACATCGACCGTGGTTCTTTCGTTGCAGATACTTTACGTGCGGATACAACAACAGGTCGTGAAGAAGCGCTTGTAGAAATCTATAAAGTGATGCGTCCGGGTGAGCCACCAACAAAAGAAGCGGCTGAAAACCTATTCAATAACTTATTCTTCTCTACAGAGCGTTATGACTTGTCTCCTGTAGGTCGTATGAAGTTTAACCGTCGTTTGGGTCGTCCTTATGAAGTTGGTACAGATCAGAAGTCTCGTGAAGTAGAAGGTATTCTTTCTAACGATGACATCATTGACGTATTGAAAACTTTGGTAGAAATCCGTAACGGTAAAGGCGAAGTCGACGATATCGATCACTTGGGTAACCGTCGTGTACGTTCTGTCGGTGAAATGACAGAAAACCAATTCCGTGTTGGTTTGGTTCGTGTTGAGCGTGCTGTAAAAGAACGTTTAAACCAAGCTGAAACAGACAACCTGTCTCCACAAGATTTGATCAATGCGAAACCTGTGGCTGCTGCAATCAAAGAATTCTTTGGTTCAAGCCAATTGTCTCAGTTTATGGATCAAAACAACCCATTGTCTGAAATTACACACAAACGTCGTGTTTCAGCACTTGGTCCAGGTGGTTTGACACGTGAACGTGCAGGCTTTGAAGTACGTGACGTACATCAAACTCACTATGGTCGTGTATGTCCAATTGAGACACCTGAAGGTCCAAACATTGGTTTGATCAACTCGCTTTCCGTATATGCAAAAGCCAACAACTTCGGTTTCTTGGAAACACCATACCGTAAAGTTGTAGAGGGTCGTGTAACGGATGATGTAGAGTATTTATCTGCAATTGAAGAAGTAGGCACTGTGATTGCACAGGCCGATTCTGGCGTAGATAAAGACGGCAACCTGACTGAAGAATTTGTTTCTGTACGTCATCAGGGTGAATTCGTTCGTATGCCGCCAGAAAAAGTGACGCATATGGATGTATCTGCTCAGCAGGTTGTTTCTGTTGCTGCATCACTTATTCCGTTCCTTGAACACGATGATGCGAACCGTGCATTGATGGGTTCAAACATGCAACGTCAGGCTGTTCCTACATTGCTTGCTGACAAGCCACTTGTTGGTACAGGCATGGAAGCAAACGTAGCGCATGACTCTGGTGTGTGCGTCATTGCAAAACGTGGTGGACGTATTGAGTTCGTTGATGCTTCTCGTGTTGTTATTCGTGTCAATGAAGATGAAATGATCGCGGGTGAAGCTGGTGTAGATATCTACAACTTGATCAAATACACGCGTTCAAACCAAAACACTTGTATTAACCAAAAAGTTCTGGTGAGCTTGGGTGATAAAGTGGGACGTGGTGACGTTCTTGCTGATGGTCCATCGACTGACGGTGGTGAATTGGCGCTTGGTCAAAACATGCGTGTCGCGTTCATGACGTGGAATGGTTATAACTACGAAGACTCGATCTTGTTATCTGAGCGTGTACTTCAAGAAGACCGTTTGACTTCGATTCACATCCAAGAGTTGTCATGTGTAGCGCGTGATACAAAGTTAGGTGCAGAAGAAATTACTGCCGATATTCCTAACGTGGGTGAAGCAGCGCTCTCTAAACTTGATGAATCAGGTATTGTTTATATCGGTGCTGAAGTTTCAGCAGGTGACATCCTTGTTGGTAAGGTAACGCCTAAAGGTGAAACACAGTTAACGCCGGAAGAAAAATTACTTCGTGCAATTTTCGGTGAAAAAGCTGCTGATGTAAAAGACTCTTCTTTACGTGTTTCTTCAAGCGTAAAAGGTACGGTAATTGACGTTCAAGTGTTTACACGTGACGGTATCGAGAAAGACGAGCGTGCTCAAGCAATTGAAAAAGCGCAACTTGATGCTTATCGTAAAGACTTGAAAGAAGAGTTCAAAATCTTTGAAGAAGCTGCTCGTGAACGTATTGTGCGTTTATTGAAAGGTCAAGAGTCAAATGGTGGTGGTACAACTAAACGTGGTGACAAGCTAACAGAAGACGTATTGTCTAACTTAGAGCTTGTTGATCTGTTAGAAGTTCAACCGGCAGACGAAGGCATTGCTGAACGTTTAACTCAGATTCAAGTGTTCTTGAAAGAGAAGAGCCACGAGATCGATGAGAAGTTTGCTGAGAAAAAACGTAAACTTTCAACAGGTGATGAACTGACAACTGGTGTATTGAAAGTTGTTAAAGTCTATCTTGCTGTTAAACGTCGTATCCAGCCTGGTGATAAGATGGCGGGTCGTCACGGTAACAAGGGTGTTGTATCAAACATCTTGCCTGTGGAAGACATGCCGCATGACATCCATGGTGTTCCAGTAGATGTGGTACTTAACCCGCTCGGTGTACCATCACGTATGAACGTGGGTCAGATTCTTGAAACTCACTTGGGTATGGCAGCGAAAGGTCTTGGCGACAAGATCGACAAGATGATGAAAGAACAACGTACTGTTCTTGAACTTCGTGAATTCTTAGACAAGATTTATAACAAAGTCGGTGGCGAGCAAGAAGATCTTGATAGCTTGACTGATGAAGAAATCTTGGTGTTATCAGGTAACTTGCG
The DNA here is from genome assembly GCF_015676285.1 of Acinetobacter sp. Res13-Abat-PEC15-P4-01. Taxonomy (NCBI): domain Bacteria; kingdom Pseudomonadati; phylum Pseudomonadota; class Gammaproteobacteria; order Moraxellales; family Moraxellaceae; genus Acinetobacter; species Acinetobacter sp. Res13-Abat-PEC15-P4-01. Next base: position 7,709 of record NZ_JADAIN010000021.1, read on the forward strand.
TAAGGGTGTTCCTTTAGCTACACCAGTATTTGATGGTGCGGAAGAAGGACAAATCAAAGAGTTGCTTGAACTTGGTGGTATTTCACGTACAGGTCAGACAGTATTGTATGATGGACGTACAGGTGAGCGTTTTGATCGCCCAGTAACTGTCGGTTATATGTACATGCTCAAGTTGAACCACTTGGTTGACGACAAGATGCATGCACGTTCTACAGGCTCTTACTCACTTGTGACGCAACAACCGCTTGGTGGTAAAGCTCAATTCGGTGGTCAGCGTTTCGGTGAGATGGAAGTTTGGGCACTTGAGGCTTATGGTGCTGCTTATACACTTCAAGAAATGTTAACTGTGAAATCGGATGACGTTGAAGGTCGTACTCGCATCTATAAGAATATTGTAGATGGTAACCATTATATGGATCCGGGTATGCCTGAATCGTTCAACGTATTGACCAAAGAGATCCGTTCTTTAGGTATCAACATTGAACTGAAAAATGGTGACTAAGAAATCTCCCCCGCTTCCTCTTTAACAAAGAGGGGGAGAAGTCCTTCTTTAGTAAAGCAGGACTCAGGGGGATTTCGAGATTCCCAATCTCAGTGAAAAAACAATATTTGTGACCCAGCCGTAGAGAGAAAGCCTCTTCGGCACACGGAGAAAAAAATTGAAAGACTTGCTCGATATCATGCGCAAAAAGACGGACTCAGACGGTCATGCTCCAGTAGAGTTTGATCGCATCCGTATTGGTCTTGCGTCACCAGAAATGATTAAGTCATGGTCTCACGGTGAAGTTAAAAAGCCAGAAACCATTAACTACCGTACCTTTAAACCAGAACGTGATGGTTTGTTCTGTGCCAAAATCTTTGGTCCAGTAAAAGATTATGAATGCTTGTGTGGTAAATACAAGCGTATGAAATACAAAGGCGTCATTTGTGAAAAATGTGGCGTTGAAGTAACAACTGCGAAAGTTCGTCGTGAGCGTATGGGTCACATCGAATTGGCTTCTCCTGTTGCTCATATTTGGTTCTTGAAATCATTACCAAGCCGTATCGGTTTACTGCTTGATATGACGTTGCGTGATATCGAACGTGTATTGTATTTCGAATCTTATGTGGTGACTGATCCTGGCATGACGCCAATGGAAAAGTACCAACTTCTTAACGATGAAGAATACTTTACTGCGTTAGAAGAACACGGTGATGAATTCAGCGCTAAAATGGGTGCCGAAGCAGTTCAGGATTTGTTGAAAGACATTGATCTTGAAGCTGAAATTTCTCGTTTACGTGAAGAAATTCCAAATACAACTTCAGAAACTAAGCTGAAAAAAGCGTCTAAACGTTTGAAGTTGATGGAAGCGTTCAAAGAGTCAAACAACAAACCAGAATGGATGGTGATGAATGTACTTCCAGTACTTCCGCCAGATCTTCGTCCATTGGTTCCGCTTGAAGGCGGTCGTTTTGCGACTTCTGACCTGAACGATCTTTACCGTCGTGTAATCAACCGTAACAACCGTTTAAAGCGTCTTCTTGATCTTGCTGCACCAGACATTATCGTACGTAATGAAAAACGTATGTTACAAGAGTCTGTAGATGCATTGTTGGACAACGGTCGTCGTGGTCGTGCGATTACAGGTTCGAACAAACGTCCGCTTAAATCTTTGGCTGATATGATCAAAGGTAAGCAAGGTCGTTTCCGTCAAAACTTACTCGGTAAGCGTGTTGACTATTCGGGCCGTTCGGTAATTACCGTAGGTCCATCATTACGTTTACACCAATGTGGTCTTCCAAAGAAAATGGCACTTGAATTATTCAAACCATTCATCTTTGCGAAACTACAAGCTTCAGGTCAAGCAACAACCATTAAAGCTGCGAAGAAAATGGTTGAGCGTGAAACACCAGAAGTATGGGACGTTCTTGCATCTGTAATTCGTCAGCATCCTGTTATGTTGAACCGTGCGCCAACCCTTCACCGTTTAGGTCTTCAAGCATTTGAACCTATCCTGATCGAAGGTAAAGCGATTCGTTTGCATCCACTCGTTTGTGCTGCGTTTAACGCCGACTTCGATGGTGACCAAATGGCGGTTCACGTACCATTAACACTTGAAGCTCAACTAGAAGCTCGTGCGTTAATGATGTCGACCAACAACATCTTGTCACCTGCAAACGGTGAACCAATCATCGTACCTTCTCAGGACGTTGTATTGGGCTTGTATTACATCACGCGTGATGCAATCAATGCCAAAGGTGAAGGCATGGTGTTTGCGGACACGCATGAAGTTAACCGTGCGCTTGCAACAGGCCAGGTTGATCTACATGCACGTGTAAAAGCACGTGTACACCAAACAGTAATTGATGACAACGGTAACCGTGAACATCAAACCATTGTTGTAGATACGACACCAGGTCGTTGCTTACTTTGGGAAGTTGTTCCTGAAGGTATGGATTTCCAACAAATCAACGTTGAGATGACCAAGAAAAACATCTCTAAATTGATTAACTCTTGCTACCGTAAATTAGGTTTGAAAGATACTGTTATCTTTGCTGACCAATTGATGTACCTGGGCTTCCGTCAAGCAACACGTTCAGGTGTTTCTGTGGGTATGGAAGACATGTTGATTCCACCACAAAAGCAAGCAATCATCGAAAAAGCTGAAGTTGAAGTTCGTGAAATTGAACAACAATTCGAGCAAGGTTTCGTAACTGCTGGTGAACGTTATAACAAAGTTGTCGATATTTGGGCGCGTACAAACGACCAAGTTGCAAAAGCGATGATGGATAACTTGTCATTCACTACTGTTAAAAACAAACAGGGTGAAGACGAGAAGCAAAAATCATTCAACAGTATCTACATGATGTCTGACTCTGGTGCCCGTGGTTCGGCTGCTCAGATTCGTCAGCTTGCAGGTATGCGTGGCTTGATGGCGAAACCAGATGGTTCGATCATTGAAACCCCAATTAAAGCAAACTTCCGTGAAGGTTTGACAGTACTCCAGTACTTCATTTCAACACACGGTGCACGTAAAGGTTTGGCAGATACGGCACTTAAAACTGCGAACTCTGGTTACCTAACACGTCGTCTTGTCGATGTAGCACAAGATTTGGTGATTACTGAGCCAGATTGTGGTACCTATGATGGTCTTGTAATGACTCCGTTCATTCAAGGTGGCGATGTGATCGAGAACTTAGGTGCTCGAGTATTGGGTCGTGTACTTGCTGAAGATGTGAAGAAACCAGGTACAGATGATGTCCTTCTTCCGCGTAACACATTGATCGACGAGAAACTTGCAACGTTCCTTGAAGATAACGGTGTTGATGAAGTTAAAGTACGTTCAGTAGTAAACTGTGCTTCAACATTCGGTGTATGTGCGAAATGTTACGGTCGTGACTTGGCTCGTGGTCACTTGGTGAACCCAGGTGAATCTGTCGGGGTAATGGCTGCACAATCAATTGGTGAACCTGGTACACAGTTAACCATGCGTACATTCCACGTGGGTGGTGCTGCAAGCCGAACTTCTGCTGCTAACAGCGTTCAAGTACGTAACAAGGGTACAGTTCGTTTCCATAACGTTAAAACTGTTCAACATGCCAAAGGTCACTTGGTATCTGTTTCACGTTCAGGTGAAATCGGTATTGCGGATGACTTAGGTCGTGAACGTGAACGCTATAAACTTCCATACGGTGCGTCTATCTTGATCAAAGATGGTCAACCAGTAGAAGGCGGCGGTATTGTTGCAACTTGGGATCCGCATACACATCCATTGGTAACAGAAGTTGCGGGTAAAGCACGCTTCAGCCAAATTGCTGATGGTGTAACTGCAACATCGAAAACTGATGATGCAACAGGTATGACGACTGTTGAAATCTTGCCGGTAACAGCACGTCCTGCGTCTGGTAAAGATTTACGTCCTGCAATTGTGTTGGATACAACCGATGGCGGCGAACAGTTCTACTTCTTGCCACAAAACACAATCGTGACTGTTCGTGATGGCGAAACGATTGGTGTCGGTGATGTTATCGGTCGTGTACCACAAGAAACTTCACGTACCCGTGATATTACCGGTGGTCTGCCGCGTGTAGCTGACTTGTTCGAAGCGCGTAAGCCGAAAGAGCATGCAATCCTTGCTGAAATTTCAGGTGTTGTAAGCTTTGGTAAAGAGACCAAAGGTAAGAACCGTTTAGTGATTACACCAGATGATGGCTCAGAAATTTATGAAGAGTTGATTCCAAAATGGCGTACCATTAACGTGTTTGAAGGTGAGCATGTGAACCGTGGTGAAACCATTTCTGATGGTCCACAGAACCCGCATGACATCTTGCGTTTGAAAGGTGAAGTTGCATTAACCAACTACATCGTGAACGAAGTTCAAGACGTTTACCGCTTACAGGGTGTAAAAATCAACGATAAGCATATCGAAGTGATCGTGCGTCAAATGTTGCGTAAAGTTGACATTACTGATGGCGGCGATACAAGCTTCATCAAAGGTGAACAAGTGGATTACATCCGCGTTGTGGGCGAAAACCAAGCGGTATTGGCTCAGAACAAGTTCCCTGCGAAGTATGAACGTCAATTGATGGGTATTACCAAAGCATCGCTTTCTACAGACTCGTTCATCTCTGCTGCATCGTTCCAGGAAACCACACGTGTGTTAACTGAAGCGGCTGTAACAGGTAAAGAAGATGATTTACGTGGCTTGAAAGAAAACGTTGTTGTGGGTCGCTTGATTCCAGCAGGTACTGGTCTTGCATACCACCTAGAGCGTCGTCGTCAAGAAGCAGAAGCTGCAGAGCATGAGCTTGTAAATGACTTCTCTGAAGTTGATCAAGCATTCTCTCAAGCTTTAAACGAAGATTCTTTCTAAGTTAAACAGCTTTTGAAATGAAGAAGACGCCCAAGGGCGTCTTTTTTTATATAATCAAAAAATAGAAATTAAAATTGATCCACAATGAAAATAAATCCTGTTGTGATGGCTTTAGCGTTGCTGTCGATTTGCCCATTATTGCTGTTGATCCTGTTGCCTGCACCTGCAATCGAGCAGAGCTGGCAAGTTGATATGGCGCAATGGATCAATCAGTCATTAAAAATCCAAAGTACCAGCACAGGTGAGCTTGAGTATTTTAGTTTTTTTGTTAAAAGCTATCTAACCTTGCTTTGTCCATTTTGGGCCGTGTTGATCATTTATTTAATTGTTAAAGATGAATCGGATGAAATACCTAAGCCCAATCAGTTTAAGCCTCTTGATGCAGTGATTGTTTTGAGCTTTTTTTGCTTTTGTATCGGCTTTGCAATAACGTTAAGCCTATGGCACTTAAACCCTTCATGGGTGTCTATACGGGTTAAAAATAGTTTTTTATTTAGAATACTGTATGAATATAAACTAGGGATTATTTTGGCTGAGCTGTTTTACTTTGCTATTTTACTTATTGCGTTATTGGGGCTATTGGGCTTTATTACTGCGGTGATCATCAATATTCATCAGCAATTTTTTAAAAAACAAAAATGATGCGTTTCAGGCTTTAGAAAGAAGGAGACGGATTAAAATATAATAAAGCCGCTGAAGTTCAGCGGCTTTATAGTCGATGTGAATCGATCATTAAGTTTAAGCGTGTCGAGGTTTTACCCAGAGTTGATAGGCAACAGCCAATAAGGCAAGCCAAACCGCACCCACATAAAGGGCGGGACGTGATGCAGGGAAATAACCGATCATGGCAATCACAAAGATCATAAATGCTGTGGCTAAAATCGGTGCAATCGGCCATCCGATTACAGGAAAATCGAGCGCTTTAATTTCTTTCGCACTGAGTTTTTTTCGCATACCAAACTGTGCCAATAAAATCATTAACCATACATAAACAGTTGCAAAAGTTGCAATCGAAGCAATGATTTCAAAAACATTTTCAGGAATCAGGTAATTTAAAAGGACTCCAACCAAAAGCACGCTTGCCATCACAATGACGGTCATAAATGGCACACCATTTCTTGATGTTTTAGCAAAACTTGCCGGTGCTTTGCCTTTAATTGCCATGCCATACATCATCCGCCCGGCACCAAAAACATCACTGTTAATCGCAGAAACAGCAGCCGTAATCACCACAATATTCAGGATTGCAGCAGCGGATTTGATTCCTAAACTTTCAAATATTTGTACAAATGGACTGCCATGCGAACCGATTTGATTCCAAGGGAAAATCGACATCAGTACAAAAATCGTCAGTACATAGAACAGGATAATTCGAAAAGGAACTGCATTGATGGCTTGAGGAATTGCGACTTTAGGATCTTTGGTCTCTCCAGCGGTTACACCAATGATTTCAATTCCACCAAATGCAAAAACAACCACAGAAAAACAGGCAATAAAACCAGCAATACCATTGGGAAAGAAACCACCATGTGTCCAAAGGTTCGATATACCTGAACTAAATTCAGTATGTGGAATATGCAAACCGTAGAGCATGATGCCAAAACCACCCAAAATCATGGCAATAATGGCAGTGACCTTAACGATGGATAACCAGAATTCCAGCTCACCATAGACTTTGACATGGATCAGGTTAATTGCACCCAAAAAGAAAATCAGTGACAAAATCCAGACCCAACGCGCCACATCAGGAAACCAGAAACCCATGTATATTCCAAAAGCGGTGACGTCTGCGATTGCAACAATCACCATCTCAAAAACATAGGTCCAACCTGTGGTAAAACCTGCAAATGGACTAATATACTCAGACGCATAATGACTAAATGAATCTGAAACAGGATGATGAACAGCCATCTCTCCTAAAGCACGCATCACGATGTAAATCGCAATCCCGGCGATCATATAAGCCAGTAGTACCGATGGACCTGCTTGCTGTATGGCTGAGGCTGAACCGTAGAATAAACCTGTGCCAATAGCAGAACCTAAAGCCAGGAAACGGATGTGACGGGTATTGAGTCCCCGTTTTAAAGTGGAAGTTTGTGACATGATAAGCTCCAGTCTTATCTATAGTTTATAGGAGCTTGCTAGCGAGTTCATGCTTTTATCCATAAAATAAGCGATTTACCGTGCACGAATACATCATTTGCAGGCGGTGAATCAGAACATCAATTCATTGCCCTGTGTTAAACAAAGTTACAAATGGATGCAATAAAGCAATCATTTCCTCACGAATTTATCTTTACTTTCCATGAGATAATTTCAAGTGGAAAAAATGTTTGATTGACTTGTTGTAATAACAGAAGGAATAAGGGCATGAAAAAGCAAATAATGACCATAATGTGTGTGGCTTTACCTATCGTGATGCTTACAGGTTGTGAAAACATGTCTGCAAATGATAAGCGTATCGGTTCCGCAGCGCTGGGTGGTGCTGTTGGTGGTGGCTTGGGTAATCATGCAGGTAATGGTATCGGTGCGGCTGTTGGTGCAGGTGGTGGTGCGGCTGTAGGAAGCAAGGCAAGTAATGGGTCAAATCGCAATGCAACTTACAGTGGTGTTGGTGCGGGTATTGGTTCAGTGATTGGTAAAGGTATTCTAGGTGGTGATGCAGGTGCTGCGATTGGTGGTGCAATCGGTGGTGGCGCAGGTGCAGCCATTGAGCAAAACAAATAAGTCACTCAATGAACGATAAAAACGCTATGTTGTATTGATTCAGCATAGCGTTTTTTTTATTTCTATCGTTTATATTTAACCTGAGTTCGATAAAAACTCTTGATGAAATATGATACTCGGAAACGTCATCCGCTACTGTTTGAGGCAGGACTACTTCTACAAGGTATTGTTTCTGAGACTGATTAAATATGTTGCTAGTGGTTGACGAGTTTTGCGGTGAGCAGCGATACCGCTGCGCAAGATGGTTGCCCTTGCGGAGCTTCGCTCCTCATGCCAAAACAAAAGTATGGCGAGCCGCAGGCTGATCCTGAAATTGGGTGAAAACTCAGCAAGACTCCGCCGAGACTTAATGTTTTTCAATAAGTTAAATATGTGGTTGCATCGAACTCACGTTATTTAGTAGACCATTAAGTATGTTTAAACGATATTGAATGTCGTCTACTAAAGTCATTAACGTTTTAACGGATGTGGATTCTTACGACGGATATAAACGGTTTTTTGTACTTCAGCAATTCGTAACCCTGAATCATCAAAAATATTTAAAGTGTAGTTACGATACACAGGCTTATAGTTCTGTGCCAGATCTTTAACATGTTCGATTTCAGCAGCATCCAATCGAATATCGGCATAAACGGTACTGCGGCCCGGTGATAGAAAATTAATGCTCGCAGCTTTGTCCCACACCATGTATTTAGGACCAAGGTGATGCATCAAAAGCAGCATATAAAATGGGTCGACCATCGAATATAAACTGCCACCAAAGTGAACCCCAACAATGTTTTGATTGTTGCGTGTCAGTGGCATTTTGACCCGAATATGATAGTTTTTCAGATCAATTTTTTCGATTTCAATTCCTGCACCTTTGTATGGAGAAAAATGATTCAACATAAATCTAGATACAAATGGAATTGTCTGTAGTTTCTTGATTAGCACATTCATGGTCAATTCTAGTTATCTATTTTTCAACCATAATAAAGAACTCAAAGCAAAGTGGCATTGATCGAAATGCCCTCTAGAGCGAAATCATAGCCAATGGTGAAAACAATAAAAGGTGACTCAATGCAAGCGCAAACTTATTGGATCTCGACACAGGATAAGCAAAAACTTTATGCAAAAACATGGGGGAATGCTGAAAACCCCGCGTTGGTCTTGGTGCATGGTTATCCTGATAATCAGGAAGTTTGGGAACCGATTATAGAGCAATTGATTTCACAATTTTATATTGTGACCTATGATGTTCGTGGTGCAGGGCAATCCTCTATTCCAAAACGTATCCGTGATTATGCTTTACCGCGGTTATCGCTAGATTTGGAATGTGTGGTCAATGAATTACTGCCCGAACGTCAGTTTCATTTAGCTGCCCATGATTGGGGGTCAATTCAATCTTGGGAATCGGTTACTGAAACAAAATTTAAAAATCGTATTTTGTCTTATACCACCATGTCAGGACCATGTTTAGATCATGCCGCATTTTGGATGCGTGAGCAGTTTTTACATGAAAAACCTAAATTTTTTAAACAATTATTGAAATCTTGGTACATCGTTGCTTTTCAACTGCCGATTCTTGCACCTACCGTCTGGCATTTTTTTAGTCCGCAGCGTTGGGGGGCAATTTTAACTCAATTAGAAAAAACAAAAGATCTGCCTTTAAACTCAAATATTGCGAAAGATGGTGAGCATGGTATTGGGTTATATCGTGCTAATTTCCTGCCACGTTTAACTCGTCCGCGTCAGCGCTTTGCTGTTTGCCCAGTACAGGCGGTTGTACTTTTAAGAGATAAGTTTGTGAGTCCAGAATTAATTGATGAAGTTCCAAAGTGGGCAACTCAATTTGAGCGTGTCGAGGTTGATGCAAATCATTGGGCTGTACTCAGTCGACCTCAAGAAATTGCACAATATATTCAAGAGTTTGCATTGAAAAATAATTAAAATTTTGTTTGTCGTAGCGAGGTGATGTGTATTTATCACCTCGCTATTGAATGATCAGTTGGATGAAATTGCAGCTTCATTGCCATGAATCTGCTAAAGTATCGCCTTTCAAATTTTCGTAAATTTCTCTATGAATGCTGTCGTTATTGCGATTGCCGTGATGTTTATTCTGTCACTGGCACGAGTTTCTGTTGTTTTAACATTGGTTATTTCAGCAATTATAGGTGGGTTGGTCGCTGGTTTAAGTTTGGCAGATACTGTTGAAGCATTTAATGCGGGGTTGGGGGATGGTGCTGAAGTTGCACTGGCCTATGCCGTATTGGGTGCTTTTGCCTTGGCATTGTCTAAATCGGGTTTACCTGATTTATTGGCTTATAAGTTGATTGGCTTATTGGGGATGGAAGCGACTCAAAAGCAAGCAACAAAAGTAAAATTCTTATTGTTGGGAATATTGCTGATAGCCGCAATTTGTTCTCAGAACTTAATTCCCGTGCATATTGCTTTTATTCCAGTGCTTGTCCCACCGTTATTAAAGGTGATGAACCATTTGAAGCTTGACCGTCGTGCAGCAGCATGCGTACTGACATTGGGATTGGTTGGAACCTATATTTTTCTTCCTGTCGGTTTTGGTGCAATTTTCCTAGAGCAAATTTTAATGGGAAATATCAACAAAATTGGAGCAGCGTATCATCTGCATGTTGAACGGAGCATGATGCCGATGGGAATGGCTATTCCCGTGCTTGGTATGGTGGTAGGGACTCTCGTCGCTGTATTCATCAGTTATCGTAAGCCTCGTATCTACGTGGATCGTAACGTTGCACCCATTACAACAATTGATTTAGATAAGCCACTCAGGGCGGTCAATGTTGAAGAGCTGAAAGCAGATGGTCTGGCTTTGGAACAAGAAGCCAAACAAGCGCCTGTGATTGCCAAGAAAACCATTTTGATGGCTTTGCTGGCAATTGCTTTAACGTTGGTCTCGCAGCTGTATTCAGGTTCAATGATCTTGGGTGGCTTGGTCGGTTTTGCCGTGCTCTCTGCGGCAGGAATTTTTAAATGGCAAGAAGCAGATGACGTCTTTGTGCAAGGCATGCGCATGATGGCATTGGTTGGTTTTATCATGATTTCTGCTGCCGGATTTGCCTCGGTGATGACGCATACGGGGGATATCAATCATCTGGTCAATGGTGTGGTGCATTTGATTGGTGACAATAAAGCTTTGGCGGCATTTTTAATGCTGTTCATTGGTTTGTTTGTGACGATTGGGATTGGCTCATCTTTCTCTAGTGTACCTGTACTTGCTGTTATTTACGTCCCTTTGTGTGTGCAGTTTGGCTTTTCTCCATTGGCAACAGTTGCATTGATTGGGACAGCAGCAGCACTTGGTGACGCGGGTTCTCCTGCTTCAGACTCTACACTTGGACCTACAGCTGGTTTAGGAGTGGATGGGCAGCATGATCATATTTGGGATACGGTCGTTCCTACATTTATCCATTTTAATATTCCTTTATTGGTCTTTGGCTGGATTGCGGCAATGGTCCTGTAGATTCACATTGGTCATATTGAAGGCTGTTTATGATGATATCTAGACAGCCTTTTTTATGCTTATAAAAGTATTTGATTATTCATAGCTTAATCTTTTAACCAGTGCAAAGAAATTTAATCATGCTTATGTTTTAATAAATATAAAATGTATTTTATTTGCATTATTAATTTATAATAAAATCTGGTTTTATTATAAAAACCCTTAATAATCTTGATTAATTTGGTTGGTTTTTAAAACCAACCATTTTGATAAGATTAAAATAAATTTATATATATAACAAGTACTTAAAAATAAATAAGTTTTTTGCATTTAAATAAATGTTGCAAAATAATTAATACCTATGTTTAATGTTAATTAATAACAACGCGGGGTATTTTATAATGTTGAAGCAACTTGCTCTTATTACATTAATGGGAATTTCTTCTGCTTCATTTGCAGATTGGCAAGTCAAAGTGGGTGGTTCGGTGATTTCACCTACTCAAGACATCAATGTTGCAGGTGTGGGGACTGTGAAAGCTGATCATGAATATGCTTTTACACCTTCAGTAGAATATTTCTTTGGTGAAACACCATTTTCAGCTGAGCTTTTGTTAGCTGCACCGATCAGCCATGATGTAAATTTGGATGGTCAAAAAGCAGTTAAACTTAAACATTTGCCGCCTACTGTTACTTTTAAATATAACTTTAAAAACTCAACTCGTTTTACACCATATATCGGTTTAGGTGGTACAGCATTTGTTGCGTGGGATGAAGAGTCAACAGGTGCATTATCAGGCACCAAAGTAAAAGTGAAAGACGATTTTGGTTTTGCGGGTCAAATTGGCTTTAATTTCCAGCCAGCCGATGCAAAAAACTGGGGTGTTTTCTTTGATGCACGCTATGCGCAACTCAGCCCAGAAGTGAAAGTAACTGCCGGTGGAGCAACTGCTGCAAAATTTGACTTAGATATCGATCCGGTTATTTATACTTTAGGTTATAGCTATAGATTCTAAGTAGACTGATATAAAAAGCTCGGTACATATACCGAGCTTTTTATTTTTAAAATGATCAATTTTTTTGAAACAAGAAACCATAAAAAATAGTCATTTTTGACTATATAACAATGCACAAAATCAATTTAATCTAGAACTCATGACTTTATTTTTTTGAATGAATATGAAATTACGAATTCCAATTATATTTTTACTGAGCTGTGGCATTTCAATCAGTCAGGCAGCCAGTTTTAACTGTGATCATGCCCAAACCAAAACAGAGCATCGTATCTGTGAACAACGCAGTTTAAATGATGCAGATGTTAAAATGGCGACAACCTACAATATTATTCGAAAATTAGTCCCTATGGGAACACGAGGAGTCATTCAAGACCAACAAGTGAAATGGTTACAACTGCGCAATCAATGTCAGGATAATGTACGTTGTTTAACCGATGCATATCAAATGCGACAACAAAAACTTGAGACTTATATGAATCGGGTCTATGAGCAGGGTCCATTTTAAAAAAAATTGAATTTTACTATTGAAAAATACTTAAACCACTCCATTTCATACAACATTCGATAAAAAAGCGTTATGAATTTACGGAGTGATTTTATGAGCGAACAGAACGCACAACAAAATTCAAAAAAGCACAGCTTCCAAGCAGAAGTGGCTCAGCTTTTACATTTAGTGACGCATTCACTGTATTCAAATCCTGAAATTTTCCTACGCGAATTGATTTCTAATGCTTCTGATGCATGTGATAAATTGCGTTTTGAAGGGATTAATCATCCAGAATTTTATGAAAATGATCCAAATCTACACGTTCGAGTCAGTCTAGACAAAGATGCGAAAACCATTACGATTTCAGACAATGGAATTGGTTTAAGCCAACAAGAAGCTATTGATAATCTTGGTACGATTGCCAAGTCTGGAACCAAAGACTTTATGTCGAAATTGTCCGGTGATCAAAAAGCCGATGCACAGTTAATTGGTCAATTCGGGGTTGGCTTTTATTCAGGCTTTATTGTTGCAGACAAAATCACAGTTGAATCTCGCCGTGCAGGTTTAGATGCATCCGAGGGTGTGCGTTGGATCAGTGGTGGAACAGGTGATTTTGAAGTCACGCAAATCGATAAGGCTTCACGTGGAACAGATATTATCTTGCATTTACGTGATGATGCTCTGGACTATTTAGAAGCTTATAAAGTAAAACAGATTATCAATAAATATTCTGACCATATCAGCTTGCCAATTGAAATGCAGAAAGAAGTTTGGCAGGAAGAAGAAGCAGTTGAAGGTGAAGAGAAAAAGCCTGGTCAATATGTTAAAACTGATGAGTGGGAAGCAATTAACTCTGCAAGTGCTTTGTGGACACGCAGTAAAGGCGATATCACTGAAGAACAGTATGTTGAGTTCTATAAGAATCTGACACACGATTTCGAAGCTCCGCTTGCATGGGCACATAATCGTGTTGAAGGGAGTACGGAATATACCCAACTACTTTACATTCCAAGTAAAGCACCAAGCAATATTTTTACCCGTGAAGCAAAAGCCGGCATCAAATTGTATGTGAAACGCGTGTTTATTATGGATGATGCGGACAATCTGATTCCAAACTATCTTCGTTTTGTACAAGGGGTGGTGGACAGCGCAGACCTTCCATTAAATGTGAGCCGTGAGCTTTTACAGGAAAGTCGCGATGTGAAAACCATTCGTGAAGGCAATACACGCCGTGTATTGACCACCTTGGATGCTTTGGCAAAATCTGAAGATCAAGCAGATCAAGAAAAATTCAAAACTTTCTATGCTGAATTTGGCTCAGTGATCAAAGAAGGTTTAGGTGAAGACTTTGCCAATCGCGAACGAATTCTTAAACTTTTACGCTTCTCTACATCGAACAATGATGATGTTTCTACTTCATTGGAAGCCTATAAGGCACGTATGAAAGAGGGCCAAAAGGCAATTTATTATGTGACTGCGGATAGTCTAGCTGCTGCCAAAAACTCTCCACAATTAGAGTTGTTCCGTAAAAAAGACATCGAAGTTCTGCTTATGGCGGACCGTGTTGATGAATGGGCAATGGAATTTGTACATGAGTTTGATGGTACACCAATGCAAAACGTTGCCAAAGGTGCGGTTGATTTAGGCGATCTACAAGACGCTGAAGAGAAAAAGGCACTGGAAGCAGCAGCTGAGCAATTCAAGCCAGTCGTTGAAAAATTATCTGATTCATTGAAAGCTAAAACCAAAGAAGTACGTGTGACCACACGTTTGGTTGATTCTCCTGCATGTTTAGTGACGGGTGATGGTGAACTTTCGCCGCAATTGATTCGTATGTTAAAACAGGCAGGTCAAGCTGTCCCGGAATCTAAACCAATTTTGGAAATCAATCCAGAGCATCCTTTGGTGAAAAAATTGGAGGGTTCTGCACAGTTTGATGATTTAGCCAATGTGATTTTCGATCAAGCAGTGATTGCGGAAGGTGGGTTACCGGATGATCCTGCTGAATATGTAAAACGTATAAATAATTTATTGTTGAAATAATCATTGTTGTTTTTCAAAAAGCCTATCTTTAAGATAGGCTTTTTTGCTGAAAACTATAAAATGACCAAGATTCAAAGAATTCAAGCTATAAATTGTTTGCTGCTGTGCTGTGTACTGACAGCACCTGTATACGCGTATGAGCTTCCCGCTGTGGAAGACCGGCGGGCGGATACCACAGACGGTCAGAGAGGTGCTGCATTTTCTTTAGACCTTCACCCTAGCCTAAAAATAGAAGATGATTTAGTCGACCGAGAGGTTAGGGCGGTTGGACGTATGGCATATGAAACAATGTCGATGCCCCATTCAGGGGGAACTTTATATCATTTTAAATTAGAACTTTATTCCATCCATCCTCTACGTTAAGGCATATAAAAAAAGTAAATATAAAACTCAGTGGATAAGTAGCAACTTATCCACAGTTGCGTTTAATGATTGAGCTAAAATTAAAATAATGCTTCTAGGCGGACCAATGCACTCGGGAAGTGGCTACGGTCTTCACGACGATCATTAAAGTAATTTAAATCACCTTGTACATAGAACCATTCACGCCAAACAGGTTGTCGCCAAGAAACAAAAGGTCCCCAACTGTTCAGTTTGAGGTCATTATTATTATAATAACCACCTGTATAGATACCGTAGTTAAAGCGGTTATTTTTAAAGAATTGATGCTGACGATATGTACGGTTGTCCCAAGTCAGATCATCATCCTGTTCATCTGCATAGGTCAGATAAAATTGATTGGAAATGAAGGGTTGATTCGGACGTGCATGGGTCAACTCCAGGTTGGTTCTGAGGTAATTCTCACTGTCGATTCCATAACGATAAATCTGTTCAGCATGAAAAGTAAAATCATTCCCCAAAGACCAGTCCCTTTGTGCTTTTAAGCGAGCATAAACATCATCGCCTGAACGAATACCTAGGTCGGCATCTAAATCAAACGGCAAACGTTTGGAAAGTTGAGACCAACGCAGTGCGATCGAACTATTATCATCTCTGATTTGTTTACCATCGATTCTTTTGTTTGGATCACCATCTGAATGCTTATTTGAAATTGCAATATTATTGGCAATTTCATCATCTAATGAATCATCACCAAAAACGACACTCAAACGATTTTCTAAGGTAGGTAGTTTAATCTTACCTCGGATACGTGGGTTTACATCATAGCCATCATGTTTATTCCACTGGTTGTCGACAAGGATACGCAGTGTTGCTGTTGCCGGTCGTGCCGGATCAGTTTCTCCAAACCATCCATCCATTTTATTGGCTGTACGATCGACCCAATCACTCAGTTTCTTTTGTTTCTTATCCGCCCATGTCTGATCTTCTGTGGTCTGTGTTGGAGGCACAATCACTTGATCAGACTGTTCTGGAAAAATCGTTGGGGTTGAGTCCACGATTTTTGGAATATAGTTGAGTAAGCCCTTTTCTTCGGTCTCAGTCGAAGATAATGATTTGCTTGACTCAGCTTTTTTTGTTTCGACATTGGTATCGAGACTACCATTTAGCTCTGCAAAAGCAGAGTTCCCCAAAAGACCACCTAACAATAAGGCATAAGGTAATTTTGAGAAAATTAACGATGAAATTTTCTTCATATGCATACTTTCTTAAACGTTGAGTCATTCAGTTTTTAATTTTCAATATAACTATGCCTGAAAAAAACAGTAAATTTCAATTCAATACAGAGAATAGGTACAAAAAACATAAAGTATTGAACAATGAAATGCATAAAACAAAGTGAATAACCGTGTTAAATGCACATTTCATCACCAAAAGTGATTATTAATTAAAAATTAAGGAGTTATTTTAAATATATTCCACATCAGCAAAAATCATCGCATTGCATAAAAATCATGCTGAATTGTGGATAACTTTGTTTTTATCCTCAACGGATGTTTTATCAAGTCAAACACAAAAAAGCCTCCCAAAGGGAGGCTCTTCTGTCTTATAAAATAAGAAAAAATAAGAAACTTACAGCGCAAGAATTTCGTGGAAACGAAAAATATGTGCTGATCATAATCTAAGAAAAAAAGTCTGAATAGTTGCTTTTATGCAACGCTGTATTGCAAAAATGACACGTAAATATAGCTAAAAAGTCAATTCAAAATAAATAATCGAAATATTTGATAATATTGTTTTTTCTGAAGAGAATTTATTCTACTTTTCAAATCATGAACATTCAACTTTAATTTAAATATATTGAAGAACTCTATCTGACGAGTCCTTCAATTTTTAATATGACGCTTTATTTATTCGGTACATCACAAGCATCATCATTGCAAACAGGTGCATCTTGTTGCTCAACGTCTCCATCGCTTGCTGTTTCCAATGCTTTTTGCAAGACCTGAACAAATACTTCTCGAGGTTGAGCACCTGCTAGTGCAACACGTTGATCAAATACAAAGAATGGTACACCCGTGACTTTCAATTGCTCATGGGCAACTTGTTCATCAAATTTTACAAAGTCGGCATATTCTTCCGAGTCTAATACATCATCGACTTCTACAGGATTCAAACCAATTCGAGAAGCCACATCTTCAATGGTTTCGCGTTCACCAATCGGTAAGCCCTGTGTCATATAGCTATAGAAAAAAGCCTCTTCAGCTTCTGAACCAAGCCCTTTACTTTGTGCAAGATGAATGATGCGATGGGCATTAAACGTATTGCCTGAGTTGGCATTTTCCCAATTAAATTGAATCCCTTCTTCAAGAGCCATGGCTGCAATATTACGTTGCATGTCTTCTACTTCTGCAATAGTACGACCATATTTTTGCGCAAGTCGTTCTGAGTTTGAAACTTCCTGGCGTGGTGGTGCATCAGGATCAAGTTCAAAACTATGCCAATGGACTTCAAGCTCGATACCTGCTTGTTCTGCTGCTGCTTCTAAACGTTTTTTACCGATGTAACAGAATGGGCAAACTACATCTGACCAAATATCTACGCGCATGGGAAATCTCTACAATCTAAATGTTGATTATGATGGGGTTGATTGAGATAAATTTAAAGTCGAATTTTGATCATGACCTAGACAAAGCTAAATCTTAATCAGGAGATTTGTCGTTATTCTGCATAAATAATATACAAAAAAGAGTTGCTTAGGATATTCTAGATAATCTATGACATTGTTTGGAGACTGATATGCGTCGAATATTGATCGTACTCAGTATCATTTTTCTGTCAGTTATTGGGTTTTTCTACTACGACCATACATCAATTAAAAATGAAAAAGCAAATCGCCAAGCATTTGATTTAGTCATGACTGATAAAATGCGACAACTTTCGGAACAGGCACAAGACCGTTCTAAACCTGTCAATATTGAGATTCATGATGCTCGATTAAAAGGTGACTATAAAATTTTGTCAGAGTTTTTACTTAAATATTGGATCAAGAATATTGATACACGAAATGCTTATTTAAATCAGCTTGCTGCCGCTAAGTGGGATCATTTTCTAGATGTGAACCGTTTGGATGCTGACCGTAAACAGAATTATGTTGAAACTACTCAGATGCTGGTGACCGTGCGTCAAGCCATGCAAAAATACCAACAGAACAATATGAAAAATAAAAACGAAGCGCTGGAGGAATTAAAAAGATCGACCTTACGCAAAGACCTTAAGAAACCTTTACAAGATAAACTCGAACAAAGTGCACAGCTTGATCCTGAAAATGCGTTAATTTTAAATGAATTACAAATCTTAGGAAAAGCTGAAACCATGTTTGACATGCTTAAAAAATATCAATGGCAGAAACAAGGCAATCAAATCCTGTTTAAAGAGGATGCCCAAGTCAAACAGTTTAATCAATTGTATCAAGACGTACTTAAATTAAATAGTCAGATTAATCAGAAAAAAGAACAGAATGCTGAGGTGTTACAAGAGGCGCTGTAAATTTAATGAATAGAATGAGATGAATGAAAAATATAAAAATATGGATATTTATTGCACTGGACTATACTGTTATTGGTTGCTGGAATGAATTATGTCTACCAGACGCCACTTTTGACTCAACACGCTTGTACGAATAAGCCTCTGTATCGCTATCATTTTGGCGTTTATCAAATTGATCAGGCATTTATTTCGGGTGCTCATAGCTATAAACAGATTTATGGATGGAAGCATTTTCTGGGCTTTGATCCTGTTTTATGTGCTGAACAAATTGAATATGACCAATGTGTTATGCAGGAGAAACAAGCAGCTTTAAAAAAAACAACACAGGAAAATCAACAGTGGCAACGCATACGGGATAATTTGTATATCAATGCCCAGCATCAATTGGCTTTAAAACTTCCTTATGCAAACCGCTGCAGCATGTTTTTATCGGACAACATTCAAGTGGATCAGAGTTTATCTATCTCCAATAATCGTTTTTATATCCATTTGAGTTTTGGTGAAGAAAGTGAACATTCATTGACTGAAATATTAGATGCAGTCACCTTTCAGCAATTGCATTCTACGAATTTATATAAAGATAAAGAGCATGTCTATCTTTATTTTGACATGCTGGAGAGTAGTAATTCTTCTATTTTGGAAGATGCTGATTACGCGACTTTTAAAACGAAGTCAGATGCAGGATGTGTAGCCAAGGATAAATAGGCTATTGGTTTTATAATGAGCGAAAATCATGGCATAACCTGAATGCCGAAGAAAGAGAACAGGTTCAAGCGTTTCAATCAGATTCATCATCATGATGTCATATAGGATTGACCATTCAATATCGTCATACTCTTTGAAAACGACTCTATTTAATATCAACTATATTTTTATTCCCCCTTTCCCATAATTAGAAAAGATTTTAATAAGTCTTGTGATTGTTTTAGCTTAGATATTTTCTCTGAGATATTCTTCAACTCCATGTTCAGTGCTTGTTTGGCAACAGGGCATAAAGTAAATTTCTCCTCTCCCAAGTCGAAACATGGCAGTAATCGTTTAATGTCTTTTAAATGCATTCCAGCATGATTGAGTACTTTAATTTTGCGAATATTTTCAATATCTTGTTGATTGTAAAAACGATAATGATTTGCTGTTCGTAGAGGATGAATTAATCCTAATTCTTCATAATAACGGAGCATGCGAGGGCTGACTTGAGTCAGTGCAGCAACTTTAGCAAGGTTCATCATTTACCTCTTGACTGTCACAGTGCTGTTTGAGTTTATAGTCAATCTAGTGGCTAAACAAGCAGAGGGAATTATGGACTTTGAACAAAAGAAAGAACTGATCAGAAAATGTTTTCAGTATATTGATGATCGAGATTCAAGAGTGCTGGAGCTTTATACAGAAGATGTTGAACTACTTTTTCCTAAATTTGGACGGCATCATGGAAAAGCCTCCATTAAAATATTTGCTGAACGATTATCCAAAATGTTGAACTATCTAAAACATGATATTGATCATTTAAGATTTCTAGATGCTGGAGAAACCGTGGTTGTTGAAGGGAGGGAATGGGGCGAAATGTCGGATGGAACACAATTTCCTGACGGAAAAATATCACAGGGACTTTTTTGTAACATATTTGAATTCAGAGATGAATTGATTTGTTCTGTTCGAATTTATGTTGATCCTGATTTTCCAAGTCAAGATGATGCAAGGATTAAAGCTTTGGCAATAGCATCCGTTTAATCAATCTCTTTAAAGCAAAGCCATCAAGAGAGTTTGCCAAAGCAGGCTTTTGAGATGATTTATAAAGGTAGATTAAGCCAAGAAGTGTATAAAAGCCGATTAATGAAGATTATAAACATACGGCTATTGAATATTTTTGGTTGATTGATCACTTGAAAATGAAAATTTGACAATTTTAAAGATGTCAAAAAATGAAACATCTTTCATTAGAATATAAATAATGGCTGTTTTTATTTAGTATGTTCAGTAATAAAATATATATGATTTTTAATAAGAAAATTAAGCGTTATTACCGTTTATCTGAGCTTTGCTGAATCTATATTTAATTTGTTATAGCCTATTTAATAGACAATATTCAATAGATTCAAAATCATTTTATTGTACAGATAAATTGATTTAATTTTTCAGGTGAAATATATGAACTT
Organism: Acinetobacter sp. Res13-Abat-PEC15-P4-01; assembly: GCF_015676285.1. Lineage (NCBI taxonomy): Bacteria > Pseudomonadati > Pseudomonadota > Gammaproteobacteria > Moraxellales > Moraxellaceae > Acinetobacter > Acinetobacter sp. Res13-Abat-PEC15-P4-01. Next base: position 28,327 of record NZ_JADAIN010000021.1, read on the forward strand.
TATCAAAGTTTCTATAATCGCAACAGTATTGTCTGTGTGGTTACCCGTCGCACAGGCAGAAGAAGTTGCGTCATTGCCAACCATTAAAGTGATGGCAGATTCGGAGCTGCGTCAAGAAGCGGTCGGTGTTACGCCTTATCAAGAAGACAAAGCTGTGCGTAGAGCATTGCAGCATCAAGTGATTAAAAAAGAAAACGAAATTCAAAACTATAGTATTGGCGATAATATCGGTGTATTGGATATTCAGCCTAAAGCGCCTGAACCTAATTTTAATCAAATTCCCTCAGCATTACTCAGAGAATATGTGTTGGCTGTTGCAAGCGGTTTACAGTCTTCTGACCCGACTACAGGTTTGTTTACCATGATGGAACCACTTTCGATGGGTATGAATCGTGATAAAGCCTTAGAAGCGGTTCGCAATGGAACGTTTCAGTTGAATTTTGATAAAGCACGTTTAGACTTGATGTTGGGTGATAAGTGGCAAAGTGGCTTACCAAAGTAACAAGTTTTTAAATTATCTTTTTATATGTTTAATCTTGATGAGTTTTGCTATAAATCATTTTTCATAATCAATAACGTTCAATGATAAAAATCCCCGCATATAGCGGGGATTTTTTATCTTGGTATTTTAATTAAAAATTAAACACGTTCGATAATTGTCGCGATACCTTGACCAAGACCAATACACATGGTTGCAAGACCGATTTGTGTATCTTGTTGTTCCATCACATTCAACAATGTTGTGGTGATACGCGCACCGGAACAACCCAATGGGTGACCGAGTGCAATCGCACCGCCATTTAAGTTGATCTTGTCTTGCTTGTCATAGATGTTCAAGCCTTTCATCACGGCAAGACCTTGAGCAGCAAATGCTTCATTTAACTCGATGGTTTGGATGTCATCCATCGTCAAGCCAGCACGTTTAAGCGCTTTTTGAGTTGCAGGAACAGGACCATAACCCATGATCGCAGCATCACAGCCTGCAATCGCCATAGAGCGAATCACAGCACGCGGTTTAAGTCCTAAAGCTTGAGCACGTTCCGCAGACATCAACAACATTGCAGACGCGCCGTCAGACAACGCAGAAGATGTCGCAGCAGTTACAGTACCGCCTTTAGGATCAAATACAGGACGCAATGCTTTAAATGCTTCAAGGTTTGCATCTGGACGAATCACTTCGTCGATGTCACATAGAATTTTAAAGCCATTCGCATCATGACCTTCAACACCGACGATTTCGTTTTTAAAACGACCTTCCTGGGTTGCAGCCCAAGCACGACGGTGGGATTCAACACCAAATGCATCTTGTTCTTCACGGCTAATGCCGTTCATACGACCCAGCATTTCAGCAGTCAAACCCATCATGTTTGATGCTTTTGCATAATGTTTAGATGCTTCAGGGTTGAGGTCGATGCCATGCATCATGCCTACATGACCCATATGCTCCACACCACCAATGATAAAGATATCACCTTGGTTGGTTGCAATTTGAGCCGCAGCAGTATGAATAGACTGCATAGAAGAACCGCAAAGACGGTTAACAGTTTGACCGCCAACAGTTTTTGGTAAATCAGCCAAAAGTACGATGTTACGAGCAATGTTCATACCTTGCTCTAGAGTTTGGTTCACACATCCCCAAATTACATCTTCAACTTCATTGACATCAAACTGGTTACGAGCAACTAAAGCACGTACTAGTTCAGCTGACAAGCTGTCTGCACGCACATTACGGAACATACCGTTTTTGGTTTTACCCATTGCAGAACGTACGCCATCAACGATGACAACGTCACGTGGATTTAAAGTAGCCATTCACGTTGCTCCTTAACCGTAGAATTTTTTGTTGTTAGCAGCCATGTCACGCAACAATTGTGGCGCTTCATAAGCTTTACCTAAGTGTGCATATTTATCGCAAAGTGCTACATATTCAGCTACACCTGTCTGGTCGATGTAACGCGCAGGACCACCACGGAATGGAGGGAAACCAACACCCATGATCATCGCCATATCTGCTTCAGAAGCAGTTGCAACGATGTTGTCTTCTAAGCAACGAACAGTTTCGTTACAGAATGCAAGCATCATACGGTCAATGATTTCTTGTGGATCAAACTCATGTTTTTCAGTTGTTGCCATTGTTGCAACAAGATCATATGCAGTTGGATCAACAGTTTTGGCTTTCTTGCCTTTACGATCAAGTTCATATTTATAGAAACCAACGTCGTTCTTTTGACCAAGACGTTTGTTTTCATACATGATTTCGATAGCACCTTTGTAGTCAGGCTTCATACGGTCTGGGAAACCTTCCGCCATTACTTCAGCACCATGCACACCTGTGTCGATTCCGACAACATCGATGAGGTATGCAGGACCCATTGGCCAGCCGAATTTTTCCATGACTTTATCCACTTGCTGGAAGTCGGCACCATCTTTAAGTAGAAGGTCAAACGCACCAAAGTAAGGGAACAATACACGGTTAACGAGGAAGCCAGGGCAGTCATTTACAACGATCGGCGTTTTACCCATTTTCTGAGCAAGCACCACAGTTGTTGCAATCGCTTCTTCAGAAGTTTTCTCACCACGAATCACTTCAACCAATGGCATCATGTGAACAGGGTTAAAGAAGTGCATACCGACAAAATTTTCAGGACGTGTCAATGCATTGGCAAGACGTGTAATTGAAATCGTTGAAGTGTTAGATGCAATGATGGTATTTTCACGCACTTTCGCTTCAGTATCTTTCAATACTGCTTCTTTGATTTTTGGATTTTCAGTTACTGCTTCAATGACGATATCGACCTCTTTAAACTCGTCATAGCTTAAAGTTGGACGGATACGCGCAAGTGTCTCACCCATTTTCGCAGGGGTCATCTTTTTGCGTTCAACTTGTTTGGTCAACAATTTGTTCGCTTCAGACATACCCAATGCAAGTTGAGGGTTACCAATGTCTTTCATGATGATCGGTGTGCCTTTGCTTGCCGCTTGGTAAGCAATACCACCACCCATGATACCTGCACCTAAAACAGCTGCCTGATTAACTGGATGAGCACCTTTTTCATGCTTTTTAGATGCTTTTTTCACCACTTGATCGTTGATGAATAAGCCAATCAACGCACCTGCCTGCGGTGTAATCGCCGCTTTAGCAAATGCTTCAGCTTCAATTTTTAAAGCAGCATCACGTTTCTGGCTAACGCCTGCTTGAAGTGAATCAAGTAGAAGTTTTGGCGCAGGATATTGAGCTGGATTTGCTTTAGCAAGCACCACACCTTTAGATGAGTTAAATGCCATCATCTGTTCAAGCATGTCTAATTTAACAGGCTCTAATTTTTCTTGACGTTTGGCTTTCCAGTCCAGACGGCCAGAGATTGCTTGCTTAACCAGGTCAATCGCAGCTTCTTGTAATTTGTCAGCAGCGACAACAGCATCTACTGCACCATCTTTAAGTGCAGCTTCCGGGCGTTTGCTAGCAGACGTTGCAATCCACTCTACAGCATTATCAATACCGATCACACGGCTTAAACGAACTGTACCACCAAAACCAGGAATGATTCCCAACTTAACTTCAGGTAAGCCTACAGTTGCAGCAGTTGACATGACACGGTAGTCACATACCAAACACATTTCAAAACCGCCACCTAAAGCAATACCATTAATCGCAGCAACTTTAGGAATTTCTAAGTCTTCAAAAGCATTGAAGATATCGTGAACAGGCATTGCCCATTCTACAATTGCACTTTCGCCTTGCTTAAAGTTATCACCGAACTCAGTGATGTCGGCACCAACGATGAATGTAGATTTACCAGAAGTAACGATTAAGCCTTTCACTTCACTGTTATTTTTTACAGCTTCAATAGCAGCTTTAAAGTCTTCAATCGTTGCACGGTTGAATTTGTTAACCGACTCACCTTGTAAGTCAAAGCGGAATTCTGCAATTCCGTCCGAAAGCAATTGGACGGTAATGGCATTGCCAGCGTGGATCATGCCCTGATCTCCTTTTTTGGAGGACTTCTAAGTTGATGTTCTGAAGTGTGTATGCTTTTCCCGCACACATTTCGACTTCACTAATCTTACGATAACTATATCTAAAAATAACCTAACAAGTTGTATCAAGCCGTGACGCAAGGGTCATCAATTTTTTTTGGATATCATATTGATTTAACCTATTGAATTTTAAGAGATGTAGTGGATTTCTGTATAAGTATTTATATTTTATCAATTTAATTTATATTTTATGGCGAGCTGTGAGATAGAAGCACTGAAATGCAACACTAAATTAGGTGTGTTTTTTCTGTCATTTAAGTCAATAAATATGATTTGAATCGATATTTTCAGTCATCTATCAACCAAATGATCATTCTTTTGTTGAACGCGAAATGACTGAAACCACCAACTTATAAGATTTTAAATCGCCATCTTAATATAAAAATAAATCATAAAATCAATAAAAACATAAGGTTGTTTGGTTTTTGTTTTTTTGATTTGTAGATTTGATATAATAAAATTTACGCTACCTAATTTTAATGTTCACAATTATGTAGAACATCCCGTTTTTTTTAAAAGAGTGCTATATGATTAAATGGATCATATTGGCGATTTTTGTGATTTCTGCTTTGTATATCCAAAATCGCGGTAAAGTACGACATTCGTTTTATCGTCAATTTTTTGATCATTCAACGATACTCGCACCGATTAACTTTCTCATGTATATGTTTTCAAAAGTGCCGAATCAGCCTTATATCGACACGCAATATTTTAAAGATTTAAAAGTATTGGATGAAAACTGGGAAATGATTCGCGATGAAGCGCGAGCTTTATATGCTAAAGGCGGAATTAAAGCCTCAAGTACATATGATGACTTAGGTTTTAACTCATTTTTTAAGACAGGTTGGAAGCGTTTTTATTTAAAATGGTATGATTCTGCACATCCATCGGCAGCGGGACTTTGTCCGAAAACTACAGCACTATTGAAAACCTTACCGACGATCAAGGCAGCAATGTTTACTGAACTTGCCCCTGATAGCCGTTTAGTGCGTCATCGTGATCCTTATGCAGGATCTTTGCGTTACCATTTGGGATTGATTACACCGAATGACGATCGTTGCTTTATTGATGTGGATGGACAACGTTATTCATGGCGTGATGGTGAAAGTGTGGTTTTTGATGAAACCTATATTCATTATGCTGAAAATACCACCAATCAAAATCGTATTATTTTCTTTGCCGATGTTGAACGTCCTTTAAAAACCAAGTTAATGGAGCGCTTTAACCATTGGTTTGGTAAAAAAGTCATGACGGCTGCCAGCTCGCCAAATGAAGCAGGTGACCAAACTGGTGGCTTAAACAAAGTTTTTGGTTATGTTTATCAAATTCGTATCAAGGCGAAAGCGCTGAAAAAATCCAATCGCACATTGTACTATTTTTTAAAATGGTTCTTGATGTTAGGTATTTTCTTCCTGATTTTTATTCGCCCTTATATGTCACAGATCATTGCTTTTATTCAAAAGTTAATCTGATTTAAAGCGCCCGTTTTGGGCGTTTTTTATTGTATAAATAAATGATTCAACAAGCTTATTTCAGCTAGAATATTATTTTGTAAAACAAATGATAAAGAACGTGATGCAAAAATTTCATACTAAAATTGATTGGTGGGTGCTAGGTTTTTTAATTGCCATGACGGGTTTACTGGTTCAATTGCTGTTTACCATGTATGCCAAAGGAACAATGGTCGAATATCCAGAGCACACCACTGTTTATATTCTAACGATTGCTGTGATTTGGTGGCCTGTATTCAATACCCGTTATATGATTCAAGATGGAACATTGAGTATTTCTTGCTTATTTTTAAAATGGCATATTCCATTGGCAAGCATTCAAAAGATTACTCCCACTCATCATTCGATTGCATCGCCAGCTTTATCTTTAGATCGGTTGAAAATTGAATATGAGAAAGAGGGTGAAATTAAGCAGGTTTTGATTTCTCCAAGAAATCAGCATGCCTTTATTGCGGCTGTAGAGAAACAACAAGCTCTCAAATAACGATTGAATCTACTTCAGTATAGGCATCAGAAAACGCGGCTTAAGCATTAAATTAGACATGAACCATCGAGAACAATAATGATCCCTATTGGTACTTTCAGCTTTCTACAATTCTTTTTGTTATTTATCTGCCCAATATTAGGGGTAGTTTCATGCATCATCTTGATTGTCTTGGGACTGAATTATTGCATTCAAAAATTTATCAATAAGGTTCCCCATCAGCGTTTCCTGTCACTGAAAGTAAAATGTTTTTTAGTGTGCTTTGCAGCTTTGAATAGTTGGAATATCTATCTGTATATTGTGTCAGCGCAAGTCAGTGATGAGGTCAGTCTTTCGATGGAAAATAAAGAAAAACGCAAACGTTTTATATTGCCAGTGGATTATGTCTATGATGGTTTTGTATTTCCCCAAGGAACATTGATCAACGCATATAATGTACATGACGATGGTGAACGTTATCGTTATTTAACACTTTCGGGGCTTGAGCAAGCACGTTTTCAACAGCCTGTATATATTGCAGGTGTCTGGGCGAATGCGATTAAAGTCGACTCAGATCATGAGTTTTTAATTGAACTTTCAAAAGATCAAGATATTTCACCTGTTTACATTCCGGATGGTCAAGGTGAATTTAAAATAGATTCTGTCCATACTTCAAGACATTGTAAAAAAGATCAAATCGCACAATATACAGTGAATTCTGGTTACTATCCTGATAAAGATTATACCAGTGAAGACTGGTATACACTTGAAAAGGAACGTTTTGATCCAAAACAATGGCTGTTTAGAGGCTGTTTTTCCGCTCCGCCAATCTATGTCGATCGCCCTTATCCACAAACAAAATTATATGATGAAGAACGAATGAGCGAGGTAACGAATGCTGCAATAATTTAAAATTGGCTGTTTTAAGGCATTAAAGACTTATTTTTAAAAAACAGTTTCAGAATTAAATACAATTAAAATGCTTGAAAATAGACTTAAAAGCATCACATTATGAGGTGTAGAGCGGAACAACAGGTTTAATGTGAACGAAAACGCACGAACAAATATTGAAAAGATTTTAGCCAATATGACCACCTTACCCGGTGTCTATAAAATGCTGGGAAAAGATGGTGAATTGTTATATGTGGGAAAAGCCAAAAATCTAAAAAATCGTGTATCAAGTTATTTTGTCAAAACCATTGAACATCCCAAAACTCAAGCATTGGTTGCACGAATCTATAATATTGAAACCTTGGTGGTTCGTTCCGAAACCGAAGCACTATTGCTTGAGCAAAATCTAATCAAGCTGCATCGTCCGCCTTATAACATTATGCTGCGTGATGACAAGTCATATGTTTATATCTTTGTATCCGCAGATAAGCCTTACCCGCGTATTGCTTCAGGACGAGGCAAAGGGAAGCATCAGGTGGGTAAATTTTTTGGACCTTATCCCAGTGCGTATAATGCGCGGGATACGCTGCTGGTTTTACAGAAACTATTTAATGTGCGTCAGTGTGAAAACAGCTATTTTTCTCAGCGTAAACGCCCTTGTCTACAGTATCAAATCAAACGCTGTACAGCACCTTGTGTCGGACTGATTAGTCCAGAAGCCTACCATGAAGACGTTCAGAATTCGATTCGCTTTCTCAATGGTGATACCAAAGAGCTGAATCAGGAATTGATTCAGAAAATGGAACAGGCTGCCGAGAATCTAGAATTTGAAAAAGCAGTATTTTATCGTGATCGTATGGCTTTACTCAGAGATGTGCAGGCGCAACAGGCCATATATAAAGTCAAAGGCGAGGCTGATATCTTGGCAATTGCCTATCAGGCGGGCGTGACCTGTGTACAGATCATGCATGTTCGCAATGGTAAAATGCTGGGTGGGAAAAGCTATTTCCCCGATATGCTCGGTGATGATCTGGGGCAAATGCTGGCAGATTTTATTGCCAATTTCTATTTCCAGGTGGCCGATGAAATCCCTGTTGAACTGATTGTGAATGTTGAGGTTTCGGATCGCAAAGAATTAGAAGCGGCACTACACCAGCAATTTGAAAAGAAAATCCAGATCAAACACAAGGTTCGGGAAACACGTGCTGAATGGCTGGAGTTGGCTGAAATGAATGTTCAGCATGCCATCAAAGGTAAACTCGCCAATCATTTGGAATTAAATGAACGTTTTCATCAGCTTGAACAAGTCTGCGGTCGCCCAATTGACAGCATTGAATGTTTTGATATCTCCCACACGATGGGTGAGGCAACGATTGCTTCATGTGTGGTATTCGATGCAGGTGGGGCTCGTAAGCGCGATTACCGCCAATTCTCCATTGAAGACATTACGGGTGGTGATGATTATGCTGCAATGCGCCAAGCACTGACTCGACGTTATAAAAAAGCCATGTTGCCTGATTTATTGCTGATCGATGGGGGCAAAGGCCAGTTACATATGGCGATGGAAGTGATGCAAGAATTGGGCTTGGAGGCATTTATGGTGGGAGTGTCTAAAGGTGAGGGTCGAAAACCAGGTTTAGAAACCTTACATTTTACCGACGGTACTAAAATACAACTTCCAGAAGACCACAAAGCCCTGCATTTGATTCAACAAGTTCGCGATGAAGCACATCGTTTTGCCATCACAAAACATCGCGCTAAGCGTGATAAGCGTCGTGGTGGTTCGGTGCTTGAAGCAATTCCCGGTTTAGGACCAAAGCGTCGCCGTGATTTACTTACGCATTTTGGTGGTATTCAAGGCGTCCTCAAAGCATCAGAACATGATTTAAAAAATGTTCCGGGGCTTGGTGAGGTCATGGCGCGTATGATTTATAAAGTACTGCATGAGTAAGCTGTTGTTTTCAATTATCTGATGTATTTGCCAAAACGACCATTGACGCATGAGTCATTGATCATTTTCATCTTGCTTCAAATGTGGAACAGTACCGCAAAGGTCAAAAAATTGGACAGATCATGTCATTAGAATCGCTGTTTCAGCAGATTGAGCAAAAGCAATGGATTGATATTCCTCAAGGATGGTTACAGGGACGTACAATTTTTGGCGGTCTTGTCGCGGGTATGTTGATTCATAAAGCCATCACCACGATCGCTGATACTGAGAAAAAGCTACTCAGCTGTAGCATTACTTTTGTAGGTCCTGTTGAAGAAGCACCAGTTAAATTAACTGCCGAAATTCTTCGTCAAGGCAAGTCGGTGACGACAATTGAAGTTCGACTGTGGCAAAATGAAGCTGTGCAGAGTATTCTGATTGCCAGTTTCGGAAGTCAACGTGATTCAAAAATCCAGGTCGCAAAAGAGCCTCAAATTCCTGACTTTCCTTCAATTGAGCAAATGAATATTGTCCCGAAGTACTTACCTTTTCCTGAATGTGTAAAGAATTTTCAACTGGGATGGACGGAAGGTCATTATCCCATGACAGGCAGTAAACAGCCTGATTTTGCAGGGCGCTGTCGTTTTGATCCCGAGCTTCATCGTAATCGTGAAATGCAAGTTGCAGATCTGATGACGCTGATGGATGTTTGGCCACCGGGGGTATTGCCCATGTTTAAAATGCCTGCGCCTGCCAGTTCATTGACTTGGCATGTCACTTTGATTCATCCACTGAACAATCAATTGAATGATTGGTTTAAATATCAAGTGATCACAGACTTTGCTGAACATGGCTACGCAACGGAGCATGCCTATTTATGGGACGAGCAAAATCGCCTCATTGCGATTGCAAGACAGACAGTTACTGTATTTGCCTAGTCGACAGTTTTATATGAATCGTATAAAGTATGAATCAAATAGAGCTTTACTCTACATGATTATTTACCATTAAATTGGGTAAATAGGGGACTCACTGGCGGTGTCTATGACTACAGGTCGTATCCTGAATATTCCAAATATCTTGACGCTTGCTCGGATTGCGTTAATTCCAGTTTTTTTAATCATCGCCTATTGGCCACCTGCAATTGGAGTAGGTGGACATACTGGTGGCATGACACGACATATTATTTTGACTGCAATTTTTGTGATTGCAGCAGTGACGGACTGGTTTGATGGTTATCTGGCTCGAACCTTGAACCAGACGTCAGCATTTGGTCGCTTTCTGGATCCTGTTGCAGATAAATTGATGGTTGCGGCAGCTTTAATTGTATTGGTGCAATGGCAACCTAGCATTGCAATGGCGTTTGCTGCAATTGTCATTATTTCACGTGAGATTACGGTTTCAGCATTACGAGAGTGGATGGCTGAACTAGGTGCGCGTACCAATGTTGCAGTATCCACTGTAGGTAAGTATAAAACGGCATTTCAAATGATTGCGATCACGGTATTTCTATTGAATTGGCAACCTCTTGAAATGTTGGCTTATGCATTACTATATACAGCCGTTATTCTGACACTATGGTCTATGTTCATTTACCTCAAAGCAGCTTGGCCTTATTTAAAGCAGCCTTGATATGCCTCTCTTTTTATTTGAAAATTTGGCAGAGTGGGAAATTTGAGTATTTTACCGCTATGCCATGAATCAAAACGCAAATCATTTCTGGTTCCTGTCAGACTCACTTGTTTTAATTAAAATCTTCGTCTGAATTTTATCTGGTTGAATGACCTGTTTTTTTAACTGCCCAATGCCCAGATAAGAGATTGATGGCTATCTTATGCTATATTGTTGCAACATAAGATCAAAATAATACTGTAACGGGAAGATTGATAAGTACGCCGTTCTCAGTCGAAATCAGGAATATTTATGTCATCATTGCTTTATTTATCAAATCAAAACTTATATTTATTAGACGGAAATAAAAGTCTAAATGTACCCTGCCAAGCGATTGATCAATATAAGAAAAATCTAGTTGAGATTCAGCAGCGTAAAGAGTGGAAAACCAAAGGTACCGGTGCTCAGTTTATGGGAAATTTTTCACAAGATGAGCAAGTTGATTTAAATCATATTTTTCCGACGGATGTGGTTTTAACATCGGATGATAAACTGATTTATACCGCATGTTTGCAAGAAGGTACATCAATTAATATTAAATCTCTCAAAGATTTGCAAGAAACCGAAGGCTTGATCCTCAGAAAAAATGATTTTGTGGTTCAGGACATGGCATATGATGAAGCCAACCAGCGTTTAGCACTGTCTGTCCATTCAAATGGGTATGAACGCCATATTTGTATTTTACCCTTAGATGCCAATCGGACACAGTATTTAACAGAAGGCGACTGTCAGGACTCGAATCCATGTTTTGACTCTAGAGACCCTATGCAACTTTATTATGACTCCTGTGGTCTGGCTTATGGTGAGCATCGCATCGCCTATAGCCCAAAAGAAATCTACCATTTAGATATGGGAACAGGTGAGTTACAAACGGTGGTATCGGATCCTAAATTTGATTTTTTTAAACCCAAAATGGATGGTTTAGGAAATTTATATTTTATTAAACGACCTTATTCACGTGATGGCAGTCATCACTCGCCAGTGACCACAATGAAAGATATTATTTTTGCACCGTTCAAAATTATTCGGGCAATTGTTGGCTGGTTGGACTTTTTTACTCAACGATATACTGGCGAATCGTTAAAAACAACATCGGGCAACAATCCTGCAAAGTCTCAACAAAAATCAGAAGAAGAATTATTTGTTGAAGGCAATCTCATCAAAGCGCAACAAAATTTGGAGCGTAATCAGAAGTCTGGAGAAAAATATCCTGGCATGATTCCAAACTCTTGGGAGCTGGTTAAAATGTCACCTGACGGGGAAATGCGCACATTAAAGCGAGGAGTGATGAGCTTCGCTTTAAAAGACAACAGTATTTTTTATTCTAATGGAAAATATCTCATAGAAATTGATGCAAATCAAAATGAGCATTTAAGGATAGAAGCTAAACTGATTTCAAAGATTATCTGTTGATTAATTAATGATTTTGAAGTGAAGAAAGTGTTTGGCTTTACCTTTTTCGTATTGAGCATTGTTGCGAAAGTGAGCTTAGCCATGACTTTTCAATGTGATTCAGCTTGATTAACTTGTAACTTCTGCCATTACAAACAGTCATACTTTTGTCTTTAAAGGGTTTTATCCACAGGATGCTTCATCATACAAGGAGTATTGAGGCTTCACTGAATAAGTCATGCAATGGTTAAATACTTATTGATGACTCATCCAAAACACATCAGTTTTTGACAATGGTGAGCGATGTGCCATCAAATCCTGCTGTAAGCTGATCTGTGTGTTTAAGTGAAAATTGCCCTTTTTCTGATTCTCTACAAAGAAATACCGATATTGATTGAAAATCTGCGCGACTGACGAATAAATCCTGTATAGACAGTGTCCATTTTTCTCCTGAACGCAGTTGAGCAATTCGGTTCGAAATTTGCTTGAGCAGATCCATTTTATTCATCCTGATGAATGTGATACATACTTTGCTCTATCATTAAACAATCGTATTGATCACATTAAGTATTTTGTCCTAATGGTTGGGAAGTTGCCGATCAAGCTGATCGGACATGACCATTTTGTGACATGGATATTGCAGTTTAGTGACAATCAAGCAAGCATTTAGAAATAAATGGGCTTTTCTATTTATCTGCTGAAAAATTCGAATTTGCCAAAATATATTCAATTTCATCTTTTGCAGCAGTTTGAAGCTTGCTGCGGAACGAGCTTACTGCTTGTTCTATCAATGTTTCGGCTTCTAGTTCAAGGCGTAACCGGACACTTTCTAATTCAGAAATGATCTGTGTATCAGCAATACCAAATTGTCCATTGGCATAGTCAATTGCAGGGGTATCTGGATTTTTACTGTATTTTTCACTATACATTGAAATTTCACGATCAATGTGTTGACGTAAATTTTGTAAATTTAGTGTTTGATGTTCAAACTGTTGAATTTCATCTTTTTGTAATGCCAGGTTATAGGCGTCCTGTCGTGCGCGCTTTTCAGCCAAAGACTTTTCTAACGCCAATTGTTTACGGATACGTGCTTCTTCAATCAATTGCGCCTTTAAATCTGCATAAGCTTGTTCTACTTTGAGTTGAGCAACTTGCATTTCACGTTGGTCGTTGCTTAACCAATTTTGTACATCCGTTTTTGGACTGAGAAGATCACAGATGCGATTAAGGTCATCTACAAAAGTTTGGCGTACAGCCTCAGGCGTATCTAGCCAACGCTTTTTAAAATCTTGACCGACATTTAATGTCACCGCATATCTCCTTGGGAAAATATTTAAAATTTATAACTTATAAGTTTGAGGCAGAGTACCCATGTTTCTATAGGCCTTGTATTTCTCTCGACCAACTTGCTTTGCAAACTCATCATTTTCGATGATTTCTATAATGTGACTAAATTGTGTCACTTGTTCAAGTGCTTGACTGTTAAAATTAAACACAATCCATTCAGATGATTCGGGAAGTTTGGATGAAATACAGATCGGTGCGTCGACTTGATCAATACCATGTGCCAGAAAACTGCCGGGATCAAAACACCACAAATATTCATCCAGTTGTTGTTGCATGTCTGTGTCAGGGCAATGCAGCCAGATTTTAGCTGCATTTCGTAGAATTTTACGACATAAACGACAAGCACTCTCCACTTGTCGTTCAGGGCTTTTTTCGAACAAATAAAAGCTAATTTTAGCCATTCGTCGTTACACGATTGGCAATGAATTGCATGAGTAATGGTACTGGACGACCAGTAGCGCCTTTGTTTGCGCCAGAGTTCCAAGCTGTACCCGCAATATCCAGGTGTGCCCAACGGTAGTCACGAGTAAAGCGTTCCAAGAAACACGCTGCGGTGACTGCACCTGCTTTAGGACCACCAATATTGGCGATATCAGCAAATGGTGAGTCAAGTTGCTCTTGATAGTCATCATACACTGGCATGCGCCATACACGGTCAAATGATGTATGTCCTGCCGCAGTGATTTCTTCTGCAAGTTCATCATCAGGTGTAAATAAGCCTGAAACCACCGAGCCCAATGCGACTACACAGGCACCCGTTAATGTTGCAATATCGATCACCAAAGCAGGGTTGAAACGCTTGATATAGGTTAATGTATCGCAAAGTACCAAACGACCTTCTGCATCTGTGTTTAAGATTTCAACGGTTTGTCCACTCATGGTGGTGACAATATCACCTGGGCGTGTTGCATGACCTGATGGCATGTTTTCAGCAGCAGCAATGGCACCAACCACATGAATCGGTAATTGAGCTTCACATAAGGCACGGATGGTACCCAAGACCGATGCTGAGCCACACATATCAAATTTCATTTCATCCATGCCTAAGCCTGGTTTCAGTGATATGCCCCCGGTATCAAAAGTAACGCCCTTACCAACCAATACAATTGGTGCTTGCTCTATATCCGCCTTATATTCAAGTGTGATCACACGTCCAGGTCGGTCAGAACCTTTGCTCACGGCAAGAAAAGCATTCATGCCTAAATCAGCCAACTGCTGTTCTTCGAGTACAGTGACTTTTAGTAAATCTGGAAATTCAGCAGCTAAAGCACGGGCTTGTTCTGCTAAATATTCTGGGAAGCAAATATTTGGCGGGCAATTACCCAGGTCACGCGTATAGTTTTGACCTTTTTGCACAGCAGAGATCAAATGCAGTTTTTCAGTATTTAAATCTGATTGTGTCGCAATAAATTCAATGCTTTCTAGACTAAATTCATTTTTTTTAGATTTATACTCATCATAACCATAAGCGGCTTGAGTTAAACTTAATGCAAATAAATAGTGCAATTCTGAAGGGAGAGCAGAGATATCAATACTGATTTGCTGGAATTTTTTTTGTGACGCTTTGATAATGGTTTGTGCGATTTTTGCTAATTTTGCAACTTTGATTTCAGATGCTTTGTCTAAACCAATTAAGGTGCATTGTGCAACTTGAGTCAGCTTTCCGATAAGTGGTAAAGTTTCATTCAAGCTTGCTTTATATTGAATGCTGTCAATCAATGTATTTAAATCATTGATTTTATATGTTTTTTGGACCTGTTTTAAGTTTTCAGAATCCACCAGAATGAATAACGCCTGGCGAGATGTAGACGCTGAAAATGACGTATTGATCGTAAGTTTCATATGTTGTCTTTGTGCCTGTTGTACATTTCAAATCATTAAACCATTGAACCACTTCAAATGGTAGAATTTCAATCTAGTTTTATAATTTTAACTTCGGGTAAACTAGCGCTACGTCATGATACTACCCTTATTTGGAAGATTAATTTGATTATTCGACGCTACCTTGTCAAACAAGTCGTTTCGACCTCCTTAGTGGTGGTTGCATTATTGACACTCATCATGATGGGTGGGCAACTGATTAAGCAATTTGGTCGTGCTGCAATGGGGCGTGTAGATCCAAGTATTCTCTTGAGTATTATTGGATTTCGTTTACCTGAGTTCCTGACCTTAATTCTTCCATTGGGTTTCTTTATCGGGCTGATGTTGGTTTTTGGCCGTTTATATGTTGATCATGAAATGGCAGTGCTCAATGGCAGTGGGATCAGTCGCATTCAGGTTGCTCGATTATTAATTCCATTGACCATTGTTTATTTGTTTGTACAAAGTGCATTAATGATCTGGATTTCACCTTGGGGAATTCGTCAGTATGAGCAATTGGTTTCTACCCAAGCTGTGCGAACCGGATTTGATTTAGTTCGACCCAGAGAATTTATTTCATCGGGCGCATATACGATTTATGCCGGCTCTCTGTCTGAAGATCGAAAAAACCTCAAAGATATTTTCTTTTATCAGCGTGCAGAGAAAGAGGGTAAACCTGATGTAATGATTTTAGCGAAAGAAGCGACACGTGTGGAAATGGCCAATGAAACCGCAAGTGTTGTAGACTTGGTTCTAGGTCGACGCTATGAAATTTATCCAGGAACACCGAAATATAGTCAAACGGAATTCCAAACCTACCGTTTACGTTTAGAAAATAATAAAGAAGCAAAGTTTGAAAGTGATGAAGTTGAAGCACTAAGTTTTGGCAAATTACTTGAAAATAAAGATGATCCAGTCATCCAGAGTGAATTGGGGTGGCGGTTATTTGTACCATTTTCAATGATTGTAGCACTCATGCTGGCAACAGCCTTATGCGAAGTCAGCCCACGTCAGGGTCGCTACCTTAAACTCTTCCCTGCCTTATTGATTTTTGCCAGTTTGATTGTGGCGTTAATGGCGATTAGAACAAGGATCAGCAAAGATGAAGTCGGGATCTGGGCATATCCTGCAATACTCTTGTTCTATGCGATTGCCGCTGCTTTATTTTCAAGAAAGCAGAAGTTGGCACCTAAGATTAAGAAGCAAATACAGCGAGTGAAATCATAATGTTAGCACGTAGAATTGTCGCAAAACATGTGACCAAAACCACCGTACTCGCTATGCTAGGCGCAACAGCTGTGCTGTCCATTCTGCAGATTTTATTCACGTATTTAGGTGAGCTCAGTAGCTTAAAAGACAATTATACAGCGTGGAATGCATTGCAGTATGTTTTGTGGGGCGCACCTCGTTATCTCTATGAAATTCTTCCCATTGCTGCTTTGATCGGTGCTGTTTTAGGTTTAGGCTCTATGGCATCAAATAGTGAGTTGATCGTCATGCGCGCCGCAGGCATTAGCTTATGGCGTATTGTTGGATGGGTGATGCGTTCAGCGATGCTTTTGGTGGTGCTTTCTTTTGCTTTAAGTGAATTTGTTATTCCTTATACCAATGAGCAAGCCAAAAGTATTAAAAGTCATCGTAGCGTCGCTGCACTGGGTGAAGTAAAAGGCTATTGGACACGTGAAGGGCAACGATTTATCTATATTGACTATGCCAATTCACAAGGGACGTTGAAACAAGTTCAGGTGGTGGATTTCGATGAAAACTATCGAATGAAATCTTTGCTCAATTCTGAAGAAGGTCAGTTTTTAAAAGAAGGGCAATGGAATTTAAAACAGACGGCTCAAGTCAATTTACTTGCCAATGGTCAAGCACAGGTGATTGATCAAAATCAGCAGAATCTAGCGCTTGCACTACAGCCTAAATATGTCCATATGGTAACAATTGATCCAGAAGATTTAGCACCAAGTCAGTTGTTAAGTTTTATGGATTATATGCATGAATACAGCCAAGTACCGAAAACCTATCTGTTGGCTTTCTGGAAAAATGTTGGTTCGCCTTTTGCCTTGCTGGCACTGGTTTTGATTGCCTGTTCATTTATTTTTGGACCTTTGCGTCAGCAATCCATGGGATTCCGTTTGGTGATCGCCTTATTTGTGGGCTTGGCATTCTATTATGTACAGGACTTTTTAGGTTATGCCAGTCTGATTTATGCTCCATCACCAGCATGGTTTGTCTTTTTACCGATCGTATTTATGTTTGGTATAGGGAGCTATTTATTGTATCGCGCTCGATAATAACTCGATACTGAGAGCAGGGTAAACTACAGCGAATGAGACAAGAATTTTAGATCGTGGCAAGCGGTTATTGCCATTGTCTGAGGATAGAGTCTGCCGTAAAAAAACGGTAAGATATGACGATTAATTTGTAAACAGTAAAAAGAGTGTAAATCATGACGGATGCAACTGCTGGCAAAATCCCTCACGTTCTGGTGATTATGGATGGTGTGGGTCATCGTGAAGCGGTCGAAGATAATGCGTTTTTAGCAGCAAAAACGCCAAATCTAACCATGATGCAAGAAAAGCATCCGCATAGTTTAATTTCAGGTTCTGGTGAAGATGTGGGTTTGCCAGACGGTCAAATGGGTAACTCAGAAGTCGGGCACATGAATTTGGGTGCTGGTCGTGTGTTGTACCAAGACTTCACTCGCATTACCAAAGACATTCGTACGGGTGCTTTTTTTGAACATGAAGTATTGGTCGATGCCGTAGAAAAAGCCAAAGCGGCAAATGGCGCTGTCCACATTATGGGCTTGTTGTCTGAAGGTGGCGTACATTCACATCAAGATCATATTATTGCAATGTGTGAGTTGGCTTTAAAACGTGGTGCAAAAGTTTATTTGCATGCATTTTTAGATGGTCGTGATACCCCTCCACGCAGTGCAAAACCTTCTTTAGAAAAATTGGACGCGATCTTTGCGCAATACCCTCAACAAGGTCGTATTGCGACAATCATAGGTCGTTACTTTGCAATGGATCGTGATAACCGTTGGGATCGTGTAGAGCAAGCTTATCGCTTAATTACGGAAGGTGAAGCTTTGCGCGTTGTTGATTCAGCAACTGAAGGTTTAGAACAAGCCTACGCGGCGAATGAAAATGATGAGTTTGTAAAAGCAACGCGTATCGGCGACATCGCAAAAGTTCAAGATGGCGACAGCATTGTTTTTATGAACTTCCGTGCGGATCGTGCCCGTGAAATTACCAAAGCTTTTGTAGAAAAAGATTTTGCTGGCTTTGAGCGCAAAGTGGTCCCTCAACTTTCAAAGTTTGTCATGCTGACACGCTATCAGGCAACTATTGATGCGCCTGTGGCTTATATGCCAGAAGAATTAAAAAATTCAATTGGTGAGTACCTTTCATCTTTAGGTAAAACTCAATTGCGTATCGCGGAAACAGAAAAATATGCGCATGTGACATTCTTCTTCAGCGGTGGGCGTGAAGATGAGTATCCTGGTGAAAAGCGTATTTTGATTCCATCACCTAAAGTCGCGACTTATGATTTACAACCAGAAATGAGTGCACCTGAAGTGACCGACAAACTTGTCGAGGCAATTAACTCCGGTGAGTTTGATCTTTTGGTCGTGAACTATGCAAATGGTGATATGGTCGGGCATACAGGTGTATTTGATGCAGCAGTTAAAGCTGTTGAAGCAGTCGATGTGAGTTTGGGTCGTTTGTATGAAGCTGTTATGGCAAAACATGGACATATGCTGATTACTGCTGATCATGGCAATGTTGAGCAAATGCAGGACTATGTGAGTGGTCAGGTACATACTCAACATACTACAGAACTTGTACCGTTTATTTATGTTGGTCCTACTTCAGCAACAATTGCAGAAGGCGGCGTGCTTGCAGATGTTGCTCCAACAATCTTAACTTTAATGCAGCTTCCTGTACCACAAGACATGCAAGGTCGCAATTTAATTACATTGAAAGTCTAAATATCATTATTAAAATTTAGGTGCGGGAATGGTTCAAGCTTGGAAGTATGTTTTTGTATTAACAGGATTATTAACTTGTGGGAGCCATTCCGTTTGGGCAGCAGAAAATGCTGCCGCACTTGATTTTGATGGTGATGTTGAGGAAAGCATTGCAGAAGTTCCGATTGAATCAATTGAACAATTTGTTCAGATTTACGGCATTGTCAAAGACAATTATGTTCAAGAAAAACCAGATGATGTACTGTTCTTACAAGCCATTAAGGGTCTGGTCGGTGGCTTAGACCGTTATTCGCGCTATTTAAGCCCTGAAGAATATAAACAATTGATGCAATATACGGAAAGTGATCTTGCAACAGCTGACTTTGAATTGGGTTTTGATAGTCATATTCATCAGTGGAAAATTCAGAATTTACGAGAAAACGCTGATTCATTTAAATTAGGTTTAAAAAATGGATTCACCATTTTTAAAATTGAAAATCAAGAACTGAAAAATTTAAATGCTGAACAAGTCGAAGACTTGCTGCATGGTTCGATTGGATCTACCTTTCAGTTACAGCTGAATGAGAAAAGCCCTGCAATCACTGTGGTCAGAAATCGTAAGCTTGATGTTGCTGATATTGAACCTGTAATGTTGCATAATCAGGTCTTGGTACTTAAAGTTAAAGTTTTTCAACAAGATACTGCAAATGAAATCAAGCGATTAATTGAAGAATATAGCACTCAAAAAATTAAAGCAGTTTTATTTGACCTGCGGAATAATCCAGGCGGCTTGCTTTCCGCAGCTGTTGAAACAGCAGATCTGTTTTTAAGCCAAGGTGTTATTGTTTCCACCAAAAGTCGTTCCGAAGGAAACCAACAGTTTCAAGCCCTACCAGGTGATGAGTTTTCTAATATTAAATTGGGCATTTTGATCAATGGCCGTTCTGCTTCAGCTGCTGAAGTATTTACTGCTGCCATGAAAGAGCATCAACGTGCATGGGTGGCTGGTGAAAAAAGCTATGGCAAAGGCGTGGTACAGAAGCTATTTCCATTGCCAAATGGTGCAGCTTTACAGATGACTGTTTCGCATTATTATACCCCGAATGGCAATATGATTGATGGACAGGGGATTCGTCCGAACTGGGAATATCCTTGGGCATTGGATCAAAAAGAAGAAACTTATTTAAACAATGTTGCAGACCAATTACTAAAACATCGCTGATCGGATGTGAATGGCATAAAAAAGCTGCGCATTTAAATGCGCAGCTTTTTTATGCTGTTTTCTCTGTAAAGCGACAATGCTGATCTAGAGAATTATCGACTCGACAGCCGTAAAAATGCCAAGCCATAGTGTTTTAGGTGCAAAGTTTCCCCTTTGCTTTGACTATTCATCATCTGTATCTAAGCCAAATTTTTTCAAACGGTAACGTAGAGAACGGAAGGTCATACCCAGTTTTTTCGCAGCTAAGGTACGATTCCAATGCGTTTGATTTAATGCCGATAATAGAACTTCTTTTTCAACATTTTCCAGATATTGTTCCAAACCTTCTTTTGGAATGTTGGATGCTCTGTTCGGAAGTTCAATCGCCGTATGATTGGTTGGGGAAGACTCAAGGGATTCGATTTTGTTGATGCTACTCCGTTGCGGTGCAGGCTGAAGTTGCTGAATATCGATAGAATCCTCATCACACATCGTGATGGCTTTTTCAATAATATTGCGCAGTTCACGAACATTACCCGAATAATGTTGCTGCAAAAGAAATGCTTTGGCGGCCTCAGTAAATGATTTACTCGGAATTCGCCATTCAGTACAAATTTGTTGAATAAAATGATTGGCTAGAATCAAGATATCATGTTCACGATCACGTAATGGTGGGAGCGAAATATCCATGACATGGATTCTAAAAAACAAGTCATGGCGGAATTTGCCTTGTTCAACCAGTGCTTCGATATTTTGATGAGTTGCACTGATGATACGAAAATCAACCTCAATTTCTGTATCGCTGCCCAAAGGGCGAATTTTCTTTTCTTGAACGGCACGCAAAAGTTTAGCCTGCATGGCTAAAGACAGTTCGGCAACTTCATCCAAGAACAGGGTGCCACCATTGGCAGCTTGAACCAGTCCTTGTTTATCTTGAGTTGCACCAGAAAAACAGCCTTTCTTATGTCCAAAGAGCTCACTTTCCATCAATTCTTCAGAGATTGCGCCACAGTTGATTGCAATAAATGGACTATCACTGCGGTTACTGAGTAAATGAATAAGATTTGCGACCACTTCTTTTCCAGTGCCAGACTCGCCAGTAATAAATACAGGCGCTTGTGAACGGGCAATTTTTTTGATCGATTCTCTTAATTTACGAATGATTTGTGAATCGCCAATGAGCATGGATTCTTCAATGGGTGCTTTGGTGACTGCTTCATTCAACTGTGGAACATGCAGGGCTTTTTGTAAAAGTTGTTGTAAATGCAATTGATTGATAGGTTTACTGACAAAATCAAAAGCCCCAGCTTTAAGCGATGCAATTGCGATTTCCATATTGCCATATGCTGTGAGTACAGCGATAGGCGTTTTCGGATAATGTTGAGATACATGTTTGACCAAATCTAAACCACTCCCGTCAGGCAGGTTTAAATCCGTAATACAGGCATCATATTTATATTCACTAAAAAAATATTTGGCTTGCTGTAAATGATGCGCCATATGTGTTTTGATGCCCATTCGCGATAAGCTCATTTGCATCAGCATACATAAATCTTGTTCATCATCTACAAGTAACACCAATGGTTGTCGTGTAGTCATATCCCCAAAAACCTAATCTAATCCATGCGTGGGCATTCGATACGAAAGCATGCCCCTTGTTGTTTTTGCTCAACGTAAATTAATTTCGCTTGATTTGCTTCGCATATAGTTTGCGATAGGTACAATCCTAAACCAGTTCCATTGATTTCGGTACTAAAAAATGGCTGAAATAATTGTGAAAGGTCTTGTTTTGTGACACCTTTCCCATAATCAATCACATCTATACAAATATGCATGTCATTTTTAAATGCCTTGACCAAAACGTATTCCGCATTTTGATCATTATGGCGTAATGCATTACGCAATAGATTGACAAGGACTTGCCTAAGTTGAGAATCATCAAAATAAATCAAAAGATCAGCTTCAATTTCAGTTTTGATTTTAGCTTGAGCATCACTTAAATCATGTCGCAATAAATCATCTAAAAATACTGGCAAGTCGATTTGACTGGTATGGGTTTTTTTGTTTTTTGCCATATCTAAGGTATCTTTGATAATACTGTTAATACGGACAGTCTGCTTGGTAATCATTTGATGGAGTAAGGCTTGCTGCTGTTCATCACTCATCAGAAAAAGATCGTTTGCCTGTGCAATCGCAGCGAGTGGGTTGCGAATTTCATGGGCAATACTTGCTGATAATTGCCCCAATGCTGCAAGCTTAAGCTGCTGTACTTTTTGATTAATTTTTTGTGCATCTTCAAGTACAAGAAGTGTGAGTGCCTGATGTGGAACGATCAGCTTTTGTACCCGAATATCAACGGTAAAAGAGGATTGCTGTGATTCAAACTGAAAACGTTCACCATCTCGTAACATGGCATCTTTTAAAATTTCATACAGATCAGGTTGGAAATTGGACAGGTGGTATTGCTCATGTGCATACAGTGGCGATATCCCTAAAAGCGAACATGCAGCAGGATTGCTGACAATAATTTTGCACTTTTCATCGAGTACCAAATAACCGACTTCGATTTGTTCTAAAATGTAGCGGTTGATATTTTGTAACTTAAAAAGCTCTAAAGACTGGTAAGTATTTAAGGACTCAAGAACCTGAAATCGGTTGATTGCAATTTGTCCGATTCCGTACACCATAAAAAACAGGAAAGCCAATAAGGCACTGTTACTGATATTATTTAAATTAGAAAAATCAAAATAGCTGCCTAGAAATTGCTGATAGATAATGGCAATGACAGACACTAAAGTAATGAATAATGCTTTGTTTTTGCTCAGTAAAAAATTTGCAGTAAAAACAGCGATCACAAATAAAATACTGATGGCTAAGTTTGGACCATTCAGCGCAAATACCAAAATGCTGAGGAATGGAATATCAACAATAAAAAAGCCAATAAACTGCTGAGCAACGCCATGAGGATAAAATTTCAGCAGCATCATTTGCAGTGCTGCAATGATGGTAAAGGTCGCGATCGAATAAAAATATAGGCTTGGATATTCGTAGTGAACAGGTTGATTTTCTAAGGTAATCAGAAAAATAATGATTAAACAAAAGGCAATAATCAATCGATAACCTGAGTAGAGTGTGCCTAGACGGTAAATTGTTTGATAAATAGGAACAGATACCGTAGACGACATACTAACACTCAAAGGCAGATCATTGTTTGATAAGATTTATGGTTTAATCAGACCATAACGTATGGCAAGATGGGTGAGTTTGACATCACTATCAAGTCCCAGTTTTTCAAAGATACGGTAGCGATAGGTATTGACCGTTTTTACACTCACAAAAAGTTTGTCTGAAATTTCTTGGGCGCTGACACAATTCACCACCATCATCGCAACCTGCATTTCTCGTTCTGAAAGTGCGTCGAAAGGTGAAGTTTGGGTATCTGATAAATATGAGCTGGCAAGTTGCTCTGCAATATCCGCACTAAAGTATTTGCCACCTTGCATGACTTTTTTGATTGCGCGAACCATTTCTGTAATGGGCGCACCTTTGGTGATATATCCCCGGGCACCTGCCTTGAGTAACAGAGACGGATAGGGTTCCTCAGCTAAACCACTGACTGCTAAAACTTTGGTATCAGGTGCGGTCTGTAATAAACGACGTGTCGTTTCTACACCACCGATACCGGGCATATTGACATCTAAAAGAACGACATTAGGGTGTTGCTGCCTTACAATGGTAATGGCTTCTTCACCAGATTCTGCTTGTCCGATGACTTGAATATCAGTCTGATCTTCTAACATTCTGCAGATGCCTGTTCTTACTAATTCATGGTCATCTACCACTAAAACAGTAATCACTTACACCTCCTTAAATTTTCCAATATCAACATTTTTGTTACATAAAGCAAAAAAGACTTGCAATGACATAACAAAATTGGCAATCCTATTCCTAATATCTATTCAATATTTGCGCACAATACATTGTGATTGAAATATTCGTTTTAATATAGTCACGTTTGAGTGTAAATGTAAGTCATATTTGAGGTAATTAGCAAGTTTGTGAATACCTCCCTGAGGTGAGTAAGTTATCGTGAAAAAACCAAAAAAAACGTTAATGCATGTGCTGAGTCTGTCAGTACTACTCAGTTTGAGTTCAACAAGTTTTGCTGAAATCATCATGAATTCAGGGGGAAGCGGACAAGCGAGTGTAAGTTGGTCATCTTCCGACGCAAGCCAGTTATTAAATGGCGACTCTGTAGATGATGATGGTGAAGACATTTCACCTAAAGGCTCAACCACTTTAACCACAACAATTCGTCCATCAAATGCTGCACCAACGACGCTGACCAATAGGTCCGTGCAGATTTATGATACCAATAGTTATAACAGTCAACCTTCAGTCAATGCTCGTGCTGCGCTGGTAATGGATGCAACAACGGGTGAAGTGCTTTACAGTAAAAATACCAATACTTCGATGCCAATTGCTTCCATTACCAAGTTGATGACTGCAGTAATTACGGCAGATGCACGTTTGAATATGTCCGAAGAGATTACACTTCAACAGATTGATTTTGCAGGGGCAGGTGGTAAGAACTCAAGTTCAACTTTAAAAGTTGGCGATAGCATGAATCGTGCTGAAATGTTACTTGTAGCATTGATGAAGTCTGAAAATCCGGCAGCGGCAGCCTTGGCACGTACCTATCCAGGTGGGCGTCAAGCATTTATTGCGGCGATGAATGCGAAAGCACGTCAACTGGGCATGACCTCTACACGTTATGTCGAGTCTACAGGTTTAGATCCACACAATGTCTCCTCTGCACGTGATTTAGGCATTTTGGTAAGTGCGGCAGCTCAGTATGGTCTGATTCGCCAATTCTCTACCACAGCACATTATGACTTTAATTTGGGCTATCGCATCCTTAAATCAAATAATACCAATGCACTGGTTCGTAATGGTGGATGGAATATCAATATTTCCAAAACAGGATATATCAATGAGGCAGGGCGTTGCGTAGTGATGCATACTACTGTGAATAGTCGTCCGGCTGTTGTTGTCTTATTGGGGGCAAGCTCATCGCAGGCGCGTACCAATGATGCAACCAACTTGTTGAATTGGGTAAGTAATTTGCCTAAACGTATTTAAGTATTTGGATTTTAAAAAGCTCTTCAATATGAAGAGCTTTTTTTGTATTTCAACAAAGCGTATATATTGGATTTGATGAGTGAAGTGATATGTTTCTATTTTAAAAATGAGTCAATGGTAAACAGGCAGACAAATGGAGATGACAAACGGTCGCCAATAACTGTTGAGTTGAGGCAATAAAAAACCAGTTGCGAGCAACTGGTCTTTTATCATAAGAAAGATTTCTTACATATTAGAAAGAATCGAATCACGGACTTGATTGAGGGTTGCATCAATCGATAACATCACGGCATCTTCACATTGTTTGATGGCTGTATCTGGATCTTTTAAGCCATTACCTGTCACAGTACATACAATTACAGAACCTTCAGCGATTTTACCTGCTTTAATATCACGGATTGCACCGCCGATCGATGCAGCCGACGCTGGCTCAACAAATACACCTTCATACATAGACAGCAAACGTTGTGCTTCTAAGATTTCAGCATCAGTTAACTCATCAAACCAACCCTTTGAATCACGCACAACGGCTTTTGCATGATTAAAGCTTTGTGGATTACCAATACGGATTGCTGTTGCAACAGTCTCTGGATTTTCAACTGGTCCACCACGCAGGAATGGTGCAGCCCCTGAAGCTTGATAGCCCACCATTACAGGACGACCTTCAGGATTTGGACCTGTAAACTGATCAGTTTCAGGGTCATAAACCACTTGTTCAAACTCTTCAACGGTTTGGTTTGCAACTGCTTCAGTGTAGCCCATCCAGTGTGCAGTGATATTTCCTGCATTACCTACCGGCAGGCAGTGGTAATCAGGTGCACGACCTAATGCTTCTACAATCTCATAAGCAATGGTTTTCTGACCTTGCAAACGGTAAGGATTGATCGAGTTTACAATGGTCACAGGTGCTTTATCTGCGACTTCTTTTACCAGACGCATACCGTCATCAAAATTACCACGGATTTGCATGGTAATCGCACCGTACATCATTGCTTGAGCCATTTTACCCATGGCAATTTTGCCTTCTGGGATCAAGACAAATGCTTTGATTCCTGCACGTGCGGCATAAGCAGCAGCGGCTGCAGAGGTATTCCCTGTAGATGCACAGATAATCGCTTTAGAACCTTCTTCAACTGCTTTGGTCACAGCCATGGTCATACCACGGTCTTTAAATGAACCCGTTGGGTTTAAACCTTCGTATTTCACATAAATTTCAACATTTTTGCCAATAAGACGTGGAATGTTGTCTAATTTAATCAGGGGCGTATTGCCTTCATTTAAAGAAATAGCACGTGTAGTTTTAGATACGGGGAGGCGGTCACGATAGCGATCAACAAGTCCTGTATAGCGATTGGCATTAGACATGATGGTGTTCCAGTTGTATGTAGAGCAAATAAAGGTATTCTTTTCGCCTCTAGCCTCTGATCAGAGAAGCTGAATTCGCCATTTGATCGGTTTGAAATGACGAATATATCTGCATCTTTGTTATCGATGCAGATGAGGGGCGGATTAAATCCGATTAGTTATCGAGCAATTCTAAACGAATTCGTACGATTTCGCCATGAATAGCAGGTAAGGCTTGAATCTGAGCAATTGCTTCATTCATTTTTGATTCTACGATTGGATCAGTCAAAATCACAATCGGGATCAAATCTTTTAAGCGCGGCTGCTGCATGATTGCATCAATACTGATTCCTGCACGGCTCAAGATGGTAGTGACATCTGCAAGTACACCAGTTTGGTCTTCAGCATTTAAACGCAAATAGTAGCCTGTGGTCATTTCATCGCTGGATAAAATAGGCAAGTCTGAAAGTGCTTCAAAAGCCAATTGTGGAATTGTCCCTGAACCATCTTCTGTATAGATGATGTCACGGACAATATCCACAACATCTGCAACAACAGCAGAGGCAGTTGGACCAGCACCAGCACCTGCACCATAATAAAGTGTTGGACCTACGGCATTGGCTTGTACCAGTACTGCATTTTTTACACCATTGACATTGGCAATAAGTTCTTCTTCAGGGATCAGCGTTGGATGAACACGCAATTCAATGCCTTTTGCTGAACGACGTGCTATCCCCAGATGCTTGATTTTATAACCAAGTTCTTCTGCATATTTAACATCTTGTGCGGTTACTTTGGTAATTCCTTCAGTATAGACCTTGTCAAACTGTAAAGGGATACCAAATGCGCATGATGCAAGAATCGTAAGCTTATGTGCTGCATCAATGCCTTCCACATCAAATGTTGGATCAGCTTCTGCATAGCCGAGTTCTTGTGCTTCTTTAAGGACATCGGCAAAGGCGCGGCCTTTTTCACTCATTTCAGTGAGGATGAAGTTGCCTGTACCATTGATGATTCCTGCTAGCCATTCAATTTTATTGGCAGCCAAGCCTTCACGAATGACTTTGATAATCGGGATACCCCCCGCAACTGCTGCTTCATAGGCGATCTGTACATGATGATCATCAGCAGCTTTAAAAAGTTCGTTGCCATGTTCAGCCAGTAAGGCTTTATTCGCCGTAACCACTTGTTTGCCATGTTTGATGGCTTCCATAATCACTTCATAAGCAGGATGAATCCCGCCCATAACTTCAACCACAACGTCTACATCAGGTTGGCGCACGATCTCTAGCAGATCTGCACTTTGCTTCACACTTGCAGGTAAATTTAGATCTGGACGTGGACGACGGGTGCCTACGTGGGTAATTTCAATTTCTCGACCGGTGCGACGTCTAATTTCAGCAGCGTTTTCTTGTAGTAGTTTAAGGGCTCCACCGCCTACGGTTCCTAGACCGAGTATTGCCAGACGAACTGGTTTCACGTCACACTCCAATTATGCATATAAATTGTATTAAGCTTAGATCATAGCTAAAAAATGCGCCAGACTCTAGAGTCTGGCGCATCTTTATATTGAGCTATAAATAATAGTAAATTTACTGATAAAAATTATTTATTTAAACGGCTTTCAATTTCATCAGCTGTCATATAACCGCCCAGATATTCACCCTCTGCATTGTAGATTGCAGGGGTACCGTTTACGCCCATTCTTAAGCCTAAAGCGTAGAGATCACGAACTGGATTTTTACATGTTGCAGGTGGAAGTGCTGTACCTGCAATAGCTTGATTGAAGGCACTATGGCGATCCGCACTACACCAAATACTTTCCATGGTTGGAATAAACTGTTCACCACGAGGCCAAGGGATATAGCGAATTTCAATGCCTTTTGCCGTGATTTCACCAATATGTTCATGAAGTTTATGGCAATACGGGCAACTCGCATCGGTAAACACATAAATCACATGTTTAACTTTACCTTGTGCCGGATAAACCAGGAGGTCCTTAACATTTAAATCTGCAAAGTGTTTTTTATTTTCAGCCGCTTGAAGTTTGTCACCAATACTACTGAGTTTTTCACCCCCTAAACGAATGACATCGCCTTGGATCAGGAATTTACCGTCAGCAGTTGCATAAACAGAGCTCATTCCTTCCATGCTGATCCAATACAGATTTGGCATTTCAGTCGGTTTGGCATCCAAGATTTTGGCATTTACACCGGCTTTCTTGAAATTGGCTTGGAGTGTTTGGATGAGGCGTTGTTTAGCGTCACGTTCAGTTAAATTTGATGCCTCACCAGTTGCGGGTGCTGTTGCAGTCAAAGTGTCATCTTTTTTTGAGTCTGGCGTTTTTGAACAAGCACTCACTGCCATCGTGCTTGCAATCAGACAAGCCAACATCAATTTTGAACGATTCAATTGCATAAATAACTCTTTTATGTTTCTTCAGCATTATTGTGTGGGGAATTAGCATAGCAAAAAAATGAAAGCCATACTTTAAAACTTGATTAAGGGATGTAAATTATCAGTATGGCTTTAATTTGAAAATCTCAAGCACGTGGGTGATATTTTTCATGCAATTGCTGCATACGCACCTGAGCCACATGGGTATAGATTTGGGTGGTGGAGAGATCACTGTGCCCTAAGAGCATCTGCACCACACGTAAATCAGCACCGTGATTGAGGAGGTGTGTTGCAAAGGCGTGCCGTAACGTATGTGGGGATAATTCTGCTTGAATACCCGCTTGCAAAGCATAACGTTTAATTGCATACCAAAAGTTCTGTCGACTCATGATACCGCCGTGTTGGGTTAAAAATAAGTAATCGGTTGCTGACTTATAGAGCTGAGGTCGAGAAGCATTTAAGTATTGTTCAACCCATTCACAAGCGACCTCTCCTAAAGGAACCAAACGTTCTTTGTTGCCTTTACCTGTAATTCGGAGATAACCCTGTTTTAAATTGATCAAATCGAGTCTTAGATTTAAAAGCTCAGATACACGTAGTCCGCAGGCATAGAGTACTTCAAACATGGCTCGGTCACGTAAGCCCAATGCTGTACTCACATCAGGTGCTTGAATCAATAATTCTACATCCTGCTCAGATAAATCTTTCGGTAGTGCTCGTCCAAGTTTTGGGGTTTTATGAATGGCGACCGGATTATCAAGACGAATCTTTTGCTCACGTAAAAATTTAAAAAATGAACGGAGTGCTGAAAGTGAGCGCGCAATCGAGCGCGGACTTTTACCCTGTTTGGTCAGCTCGATCAGCACATCGGAAATATCGTCATGTGTCCAATCGGGTAAATAAGCATTTACACATTCACTACATTGAATTAAGTCGGATAAATAGGCATTTCTTGTATGCGGACTGACCGTTTGAGCAATTAAATAATCACGAAAACCTTGTAAAAAGCTTAAATTTTCAGGAATGACAACAGCAGTTGGAATACGTGGTTTCTTATTTAACATGGTCTTAGCAAAGTTTAGAGCGTCTTTATGAGAAGAATGTAGACTAAAAAAATAAAGAAGTCGAATATCTAAGGTGAATGAGAATTGTAATGAACCTTACTTGGTAATTATTCTCATTTGTATGTATAATAAACTATATATCGTATTCATTTTAGGGTTAATTGCAGTGCGTTTGTCAGACTTGAAAGTAAAGCAAACTGCCATTATCTCAAAGGTCAGTCGCACCTCAGAAGATAATGTCAATCAGCCAGATTTAGTGGCAAGCCGTTTGGAAACACTAGGTTTTGTGCCTGGCACACGTGTACAAGTGATCACAAAAGGAATTTTTGGCGGTGATCCTATTTTAATTCAAATTGGTTTTACTCGATTTGCTTTACGTAAAGTGGAAGCGCAGAAAATTGAAATTCAACAGGCATTAGAAGGAGCTTCCGCATGAGCGAAACTTTACGTATTGCTTTAGTGGGAAATCCTAACTGCGGTAAAACTTCTCTTTTCAATCACCTCACTGGAACACGCCAGAAAGTTGCCAACTATGCAGGGGTGACCGTCGAGCGTAAAGTCGGCGCGTTCAATTTACCTTCCGGTCGCACGGTTCGTGTTCTGGATTTGCCTGGAACGTATAGCTTAGATGCTACCAGTCCCGATGAAGCCATTACCCGTGATGTTGTCTTGGGGAAAATTGCAGATGAGCAGGATCAACAAGCGTTTTTATGTGTGGTAGATGCCACCAATTTAAAACTACATTTGGGTCTGGTTCTTGAAGTCATTGAGCAAGGCAAGCCGATCCTACTTGTACTCAACATGATGGATGAGGCGCGTCGCCGTGGTATGCAAATCAATACCCAGAAACTATCACAACGTTTAGGTATTCCTGTCGTTGAAACAGTTGCTGTGCGAAATACAGGGATTGAAAACCTGATGGCGGCTTTGGAAGATGAAAAATTCCGTACCCCAAGTACAGAACTCAGTGATGTAAAGCTTTCAGGTTCTAATCATGAAAAAATCGATCAAATCTTAAAGGATGTGGTGGTTTTTGTAGATCATGAAGATAAGCGAACAGACTTTCTTGATAAAATTTTCCTGCATCCTGTTTTAGGGCTTCTCAGCCTTGCACTCATGATGTTTGTCGTGTTCCAAGCCGTGTTTGCTTGGGCTGCACCATTCATGGATGGAATTGAAGAATTCTTTGCCTGGTTTGGTGAATGGGTGGGGCAATTTATTTCACAGCCATTGCTGAATAGTTTGGTGGTTGACGGTGTGATTGCGGGCGCAGGCAGTGTGGTGGTGTTTTTGCCACAGATTCTGATTTTATTCTTCTTTATTTTGGTCTTGGAAGAGTCTGGTTATCTACCTCGTGCTGCGTTCCTGTTGGATAAACTGATGTTTAAAGCGGGATTAAGTGGTCGAGCCTTTATTCCGTTACTCTCAAGTTTTGCATGTGCTGTACCCGGTATTATGGCGACACGGAGTATCAGTGATCCGCGCGATCGTTTGGTGACCATATTGGTTGCACCTCTGATGACATGTTCTGCACGGTTACCTGTATATGCCTTGTTGATTGCAGCATTTATTCCGGAAAAAATGGTTTGGGGATTCCTGAACCTTCAAGGCTTGGTGCTGTTTGGTCTGTATATGGCAGGTATTGTCAGCGCACTGATTGTTGCAACTGTGCTGAAATTTTTCCAGAAAGACAAATCCCAACATGCGTTATTGATGGAATTACCAAGTTATCGCATTCCGGATATTAAAAGTGTTTGGATTGGGTTGTTAGACCGTGCCAAGATTTTCTTAAAGCGTGTGGGTGGAATTATCTTCGCTTTATCAATCTTGCTATGGTTTTTATGTACTTTCCCTCAGCCACCTGAAGGCGCAACTTTACCCGCAATTGACTATTCTTTTGCAGGGATGTTGGGACATGTCATGCAACCGATCTTTGCGCCATTAGGTTTTAACTGGCAGATTTGTATTGCCTTAATTCCAGCAATGGCTGCACGTGAAGTTGTGGTTGCGGCATTGGGTACGGTATATGCGTTGTCAGCAGCAAATGATGATGCAGTTGCTCAAGGTTTGTCCCATTTGATCAGCCAAGGTGATTTAAGTTGGACGGTAGCCACAGGTTTATCATTACTGGTGTGGTTTATCTATGCACCCCATTGTTTGGCAACCTTGGCAACGGTAAGACGTGAAACAGGTTCGTGGAAAACTGTGGCAGGCATGACTGTTTATTTATTTGGTCTGGCCTATCTGATGGCATTCCTGACTTATCAAATTGCATCACGCTATTTTGGTCTATAAGGTGAATGAAAAACCTTAAACCTTTGAGTTAAAGGAGTTCGAGATGATTGAATCATTGATTGTTGCGGTATTGGTAATCTGGAGTGCACTCTTTGTGTTTAAGAAGGTATTCCCTAAGTCGGCCTATTCGGTATTTTCTAAATTGGCTCAATTCTTTCGAGCAAGAGGTTGGTCGCGTTTAGCCCAATGGACTCAGCCAGCAATGGTGAGTGGTTGTGGCGGTGGTTGCGGTTGCAGCACCAATGAACCCGATACGGCTAAAAAAACAGAAGTTCAAGCAGTAAAATGGAAATAACTTGATCTGCACTTTCTCTTGAACTACTGCAAACTACACGCGGCATTGTGTTGAAAAGCCATTCTCAATTGAAAATGGCTTTTTTATTGCTGTTATCTTGTTCTGCCTAGGGTTGACCTATTCCATCAAGTCATTGCTCAAAACTGTATAAGATAATGATAGAATTAAACTTGTGTCATCACGGCACTCTCGAATACTGAATGTTGAAATAACTGATCTGGACAATAGTTCATCACTACGGCTAGCTATGGGTTTCTTCCTCAGTATCATCTTCAAAAGTTTGAGCAATTTTTTCAATATTCAAACTTTTTGCCATGGCATCAAAAATTTCCTTATAAGTACCATCTTGATGGTAAAGCTCATGATGTTCGCCATGCTCTACAATTTGTCCATCCTTCATGACATAGGTGTAGTCAGCATCAATAATTTGCGAAAGACTATGTGAAATCATGATCACTGTTCGACCTTGTTTGATTTCGTCCAGACTCTGTTTAATCTGTTCAGCCGCGATAGCATCTAAACTTGCTGTAGGTTCATCTAAGAAGATAATCGGTGGGTTTTTAAGAAACATACGCGCCAGTGCAATGCGTTGCTGCTGACCACCCGACAACAATAGGGCATCAGCTTCATAAGCATGCGGCAGTTTTAAAATCTGTTCATGAATTGATGCTTTTTTTGCAGCTTCAATGACATCTTCATTGCTGGCTTGAGGCTTACCATAACGAATATTTTCTAAAATAGAACCCTGGAAAATATGATTCTTTTGCAGTACCAAACCAATATGTTCACGTAGGTAGTGGGTATCAATTTCTTCTAAATCAATTCCATCCAGTTTGATACAGCCTGCATTGGGAAGATAAAATTTATCTAACAAACTGATCAATGTCGATTTTCCTGCACCGGATAAGCCCACCAATGCGGTGATTTTATTGGGCTGGATAGTCATATTGATATGATGCAAAGCCTGATGACCATTGGGATAGGTAAAATCGACACGTTCAAGCTCAAATTTGCCATGAATTTTAGGTCGTAGTGTGCCACTGGCTTCGATTTCATTGTCTGCTTCTAAAATATTAAAGAAGCTTTCGGAGTAAATCATTGCCGAGTTAATTTCATCATAAATACGATGTAATGAACGAATAGGTGCAGAGACATTATTAAATAGCAATACATGGTACATGATCATGCCGATACTCATTTGACCATCTAAGACAAAATAAGCTGTTAAAATAATAATAAAAACCACACCCACTTGTTCAATAAAAGTTTTCAAACCATCAAAAAGATAGCTGGTTTGGCGGGTTTGCATTTGATTTTCGGTCAGTGACTTTTGTAGATTCAGTTGTTTTGTTGACTCAACACTTTCTTTATTAAAGGATTTAATCACTGTAATTGAATTGATAATACTGAGAATGCCTTGATTCTTTTTTTCAAAATTATCGCGCAATGCACGCCGTTTACCCGACAGTTTCTGAGACTGTTTAAAGGTCAACCAAAAGTAAATAGGAACAATAATGGTGGCAACTAAACCCACCCAAAAATTAGCATAATACATTAAAGCCAAGGCAATGATTGCACTGCTAAATAGAGGTAAAATATCAATAAAAAAGATTTGTACAAGACGTGTCAGTGAGCTTACGCCACGATCAATACGTGTTTGCAATTTCCCGGCTTGATTATTCTGCTGATCGAAAAAAGCCAGTCGATAGGTAATGAATTTCTCAATAATTCCTTGCGAAAGGTCTTGAGAAATTAAAATCCTCAGTTTTTCACCAAATGACTTTTGCCCGAATTGTACAATGGCATTGATGATCTCCTTACCCAATAAAACAAGGCTAATGGTGATAATGATATGCCATCCGTCCGCCAGCCCCTGACCTGCTTGAATCAGCTGATTGATACTGTCTACGGCATATTTAAGAGTAAGTGCATTGACCTGTGCTGTCAGTGAGCCGACCAGTGTTAACAGTAAGGTCACGATGACGAGCCAGCGATAGGGACGTACAAAGGGGCGTAGTTTTAGAAATAATTGCCATAAATTCATAAGTTTTTGCTTTTTAGGTTTGCTTTTAGTCTAGAACTGAATAAATTTTGTCACAAGTCCTTCATGTGTTTTGAATTGTGAAGCACTAAAGTAAACTTTAAGTGGACATGAGTAATATTGATTATCGATGAATCTGGAACTGTTTGAACTTGAAGCGAAAGATAATTTACTGCCTTGCGATGGGGAAGTGAAGGATTTTGGCTTGATCTTAGACCATGCGCAGAGTCAAAAATATTTAGCTTATTTCTTGAAGCATCTGGCTTGGCAGCATGACGAAGTGTATTTGCATGGGCAATATTATCAAACTGAGCGTCAAGTGGTGTGGTATGGCGATGATCATTATCAATATCACTATTCAGGTATGGCGAAACAGGCTCATGTTTGGAATCCTGCTTTATTCCGACTCAAACAACATATCGAACAGCTGACTGGATATACGTATAATTCATGCCTTGCCAATTTATATGAAAATGGTACACAAGGCGTAGGCTGGCACAGTGATGATGAACCTTCTTTGGAATCGCCAGAGAGAAATGTTGTGATTGCCTCGCTGAGCTTAGGGGCAACGAGAAAGTTCAGTTTCAAACACAAATGGAAAGCTGAGAAGGTCGATTTACGCTTACAAAGTGGACAGTTGATTGTGATGCAGGGTAGAACACAACGTTATTGGAAACATATGTTGGCCAAATCTACACGTGTGATTGAGCCACGTGTAAATTTGACTTTCCGCTATTTCTATCCAACCCAATTGTAGTAGCGGTATTTTCTGGCTGATTGCTTTATTTTTTCTCAACA
Source organism: Acinetobacter sp. Res13-Abat-PEC15-P4-01 (assembly GCF_015676285.1). Lineage (NCBI taxonomy): Bacteria > Pseudomonadati > Pseudomonadota > Gammaproteobacteria > Moraxellales > Moraxellaceae > Acinetobacter > Acinetobacter sp. Res13-Abat-PEC15-P4-01. The sequence continues at coordinate 63,986 of NZ_JADAIN010000021.1, forward strand.
GACTGCGATCAAAGTGGATAAAGTTTGTCATCAAATTGTTCTAGTTTTGGAAACTCCAATGCTGCTAACTGTTCCAGATTTTGTAAATGTTGTTGATATGCGTCCAATAACTGTTGGCGAGCTTCATCGGTGATATAGGGGACATGATAGGCAATAAATGGAGGTAACACTTCAAATCCCACATAAGCCAGTGTGCCACGTTGAATAGGAAGCAGCAAATCTTCAATAGAGCCATGAATTGCGCCTTGTCCGAACATATGGTCACGACCGCCGAGAGTAAAACTGAGCATGGCTTTCTTACCTAACATGCCACCATGATTATAAAAACGTTTACCACCGTAAAAAATACCCGAAACAAAGACTCGATCAATCCATCCCTTTAAAATAGCGGGTACAGAGGTCCAATACATGGGGAAACTGAAAATTAATAAATCTGCTTTTTGAACTTTTTCAATTTCAACTTGAATATCTTGTGCGAGAGCATGGGTTTTCGATGCATGACGTTGCTCCAAGGCATAATTCAAATATTCTTGATTGCTTCGGCTATTAAAGTCTGCTTGAGAGGCAACAGGATTAAAGTTCATTGCATATAAATCAGAGACTTCTACATGATGTCCCAAGTTGTGCAGGACATCAACAGCCTGATTTTTGAGTGCTGTAGTAAATGAAAGTGGTTCAGGGTGGGCGTGAACGATAAGAATATTCATGACAGTCCTTGAAAAATGATGATTTTATTGTTGGATACTTTGATTATTTCTAAATAAATAGGGTTCGCCAATTACCTGAATTATTTTTTTTAGGTCATCTAGGTAAATCAAAACATTTCGTACATAAGATCGATGAGACAATACTCAGCATAAAAAAAGCCTATGTTTAAGGGCATAGGCTTTCTTACTCTGAGGAGGAATTGTTTTCTAAAAAACAATACCAAAATATCATGGATTACTGAAGAACATAATCATATTATGAGAATGTAAAAACATTATCAAGAGAGAAAAACATTACAAAATGTTAAATTATCAATTTATCCCTTCTTGTGGATGAAAGGCAGAAAGTTGATCATTGGCAGACAGTGCTTGGTAACGTTTTTCGATTTGTGCTGCTGAATCTTGTAAGGTTTCAATCAGTTTTTGAGTATTGACGTATTCAAAACGATTTTTAGAAGCAAGTACAGTCAGCGCTAAAGGTGCTTCTTTGCTTGAGAATTTAACGGGAATAGACAGACCTGAAACATTTGGATCAAGCTCGCCTTGTGAAAAATAGAAGCCTTGTTTTTTGATTTTTTTCATCTTATTGATAAAGGTTTCAGCATTTTCAGCAAAGTTGACCTCTGCCAGTTGAGCTGCAAAACGATTGTAGTAATCATAAATTTTTTGCTTGGGTAAATGGGCAATGATGACTTTAGGGGATGAACCCATAAATACTGGGCGAGGACATCCACGTCCATAGGATAATAACGTTTCATCACGGTAGACCTCATGATGAACATCGATACAGTAGTCATCGTTCAGATGCGTCAATAGGCAACACAATTCAGTACGCTCTGAGATTTCCTGCATAAACGGCTTACTGATACGTACCAATGGATCTGTGGTTCTAGAAATATAATCCATGACTGCAATTTTAGGACCCAGCGTATAGTCACCTGAAGTCCCATTTAAACGTTGCAAAATATCAGCCGACACTAATTCTTTCAAATAACGATAGCTGGTCGGTTTCGACAGACCAAGCTCTTCACAAATCACATCGACATTAATTACTGGGCGAGACACCGAAAATAAATCTAAGACGGTGAGAATTTTGCCAAAACTTGAAAGTGCCATTGATGACCTACTCAATAAGTGAGAATCAAAAAATAAAAAATTAATGTTACTTTATAACAAATTGTTCAAGAAAAAACAGCCGAATTTGCAATGTAATTGCAAATGATTCTAGATTTTTTACTTTAATGCTAATTTTGAGAAAAAGTACCTCATTTAGGTAATGATTTACACTATATTATAATTGATTATCAAAATAAGATATTTTTATTGACTTGGTTTTGGTTTTTTGAAAAAATTGTTCTGTGAATATCTAATGACGAAATTTATCTATGAAAAATAGTTTAAATTTTGTGCATAAATTTACATTGTCAATTGAGTCGTTCTCTACTCAATGGTTGTACTGAGCAAAATCCTAATTTGTTCCTCTATTCAGTTTTTATTCATCACACTGTTTAAATGGTTAAGCAGTGCGTTTTTTTGGTCGTGAATAAAAGATAAATCGTACAGCTGAGAAACCAATACCATTCAATCACTGTGAGTCGCAGGCATGTTACTAATCAAACCACTATTGGCTTTTAGACCCAATAAACTGGATTGGATTTTTGCGGCTAAAACATTTATCGCAGGTATGCTAGCGCTCTATATTGCGTTTGAATTAAACCTCAGTTATCCCATCTGGGCGATTGGTACGGTGTTTGTGATTGCCAATCCGTATTCGGGCATGTTGGCATCTAAAAGTATTTATCGGATTCTAGGAACCTTGTTTGGAGCGATTTTTGCAATCGCAGTGATGCCGCATTTAGTCAATACGCCATGGTTATTTACTTTTGTATTGGCAAGTTGGGTAGGGGTATGTCTTTATTTATCTTTGATTGATCGCTCACCGCGCAGTTATGTGGTGATGTTGGCAGGTTATACCGCAGTTATCATTTGTTTTAACTCAATTTTTTATATTGATACGGTTTCAATTTTTGATATGGCGGTGGGACGATTCTTAGAAATTTCTTTGGGTGTCGTGTGCAGCGCGGTTGTCTCGGCAACAATTTTCCCCATGCATATTGGACCGGTTATTCAAATGCGCGTGTCTAAAACCATGCAAGACACCAAACAGGCATTTGACTCCATCCTGTCAGATGCTCAACATTCTGAAAATTATACTCAGCTTCTGGCAAATATCACACGTGATACCACTGATATTCACACCATGGCCGTGCATTTAAGTTATGAAACGTCAAAGTTTAAGGGCATGACCAAGCCATTACAGGAGTTATTACATCAGGTGACGATGTTGGTAGCAAATTTGGTAGCAATGTCTGAAAGAATGAAACAGCTTGATCAGATTGATCTGAACTACCGTCCATATTTGCAAAAGTTCCATCATAATGTAGATGTCTTTTTGGACAATGACCGCGTCATTCTTGAACATGAGCTCAAACATTTACCTGAACATTTTGAATCTGATTTTCAAGCCATTGTTGACCATGCATCTCCAGAACAACACATTATTCTGGGCAGTTTGAAAATGGATATTCGCCATTTTATTCAAAATGTCCGTGCGGTGAAACTGATTTGGCAATGCATGCAGAGAGGAGACAATACCTTACCGGAATCCATTACACCATTAACCACAACCTATCCAAGTCTGCATCGTGATTACGGTGTTGCTGTTCGAGGTGGAATTTCCGCATTTCTCAGCACTTTACTTGCCTGTACATTCTGGATTTTAAGCGGTTGGAAAATGGGCTTCATGTTGGCCGAGATGGCGGCAATTACAGCCTGTATTCTGACATTTTTAGATGATCCAGTGCCTGCATTAAAAATTTTTATTCGTGCCAGTGTTTATGCTGCATTTCTGGTGTTTATTTATGCCTATGGCATTTTTCCACATGTTACCGCTTTTTGGGAATTGGCAATTGTATTGGCGCCTTTCATTATGTTTTGCGTGATGTTGTATTTGCATCCGCCTTTACATGCACTGGGTTTGCCGCTGATTATGAGTACCGTCATGGGACTGAATTTACAAAACCGCTATATGATGGACCAAGTCACTTTTTTCGATGCTTCAATTGCGACAGTGATTGGACCGATTATTTCGGTCTGTGTCATGCAGATGGTCCGTTCGATGTCACCTGAAATGACCGTAAAACGTATGTTGACCTTACACTATAAAGCAATGCATGAAAGTATCACCATGCCTTATGGTACAGGGTTCAGAATCCATTTGAGAAGTATTCTCGACCGTATTGGTGTTTTGAATACCAAGCAGATCCAGTCAGAACAACTCAAAGTAGAAATCAATAATGCATTGATTGAATCAAGTGCGGCAATTGATTTAACGCGTTTACAAGAGCTGCTTCAAAAACTTTCTCCGGAATCAGCAAGCACAAAATCGATTGCTAAATTACAGGATTTGCTTGAACAGTGGTGGACTGAAAAGAAGCATAGTCAACCCATCGATCATTTAAAACAGCAATTGATCGAACAATTTAATCAAGTGATTGAGGATGTTCAAGCCGTTGGTGATGAAGACATTCGACATCGTATTGAAATTTCAGTGAATAATATTCGAAGCAGTATGTGTCATATTCAACAGGCTGAGCGACAGCCTTCCCGCGTTTTACTTGGAGCATAAATATGGGTGAGCTAAATATCTATGGTGTTTATGTCCCAATATTTTTAATCCAAGCTGTGGTGGCTTTTTTGATTTGGAAAATTGTCTGTATTGGTACAGATCGCTTGGTTGAAAAAGAATGGATTGCATTACCAGGCATTTTTAATATTTGTATCTATATGATTTTATTGTGGTCAATACACTGGATTTTTATTCAAGTCACCACTTAGTGGTGGGTTGGTGGTTTTAAAAATTTAAGGTTGAAAAAAATTTAAGTTTAATGATTGGATGTGTGAAATGAAGACCTTTGATATACGCAAAGCAATACGCCCAATATCCTTAGCGATTGTGGTCATTGTTGCGCTACTTTGCGTACGGCATATTTGGAATTATTACAATGCTGAACCATGGACGCGAGATGGTCGTATTCGTGGAGATGTCATTCAAGTATCGTCCGATATTGCTGGATTGGTGACAGAGGTTATGGTGCAAGATAACCAAACGGTAAAAAAGGGGCAGGTGCTTTTTAAAATTGATGTGGCCCGTCAAGCTTTGGATGTTGAGCAAGCCAAGTCCGATCTCGCCAAAGCACAATCTGGACTGGCTGAAGCTGAAGCTGCACTTGCAGAAGCAAAAGCCAATATCGTGAAGTCAAAAGCCAACATTAATCTTGCAGATAAAAATGCACGCCGATATTCAGATTTGATGGATGGGGCAATTTCTAAACAAGAACAAGATCAAATGTTTGCAACACGAGATCAAACCCATGCTGAACACCAGCAACGAGAGGCTGCTGTACAACAGGCGGAAGCCAATATTAAGCAGCAGAAAGCCTTGATTGAAGCTGCCAATAGCAGTGTCCATCTGGCACAGCTGAATCTACAACGTTCAGAGGTATTGGCGCCTGCGGATGGAACATTATCCAACTTTGATTTACGCGTTGGAAATTATGTGAAAGTCGGGCAAGCTGTTGCGGCTTTGTTAGATCGCAAACAGTTGTATGTAGTGGGTTATTTTGAAGAAACCAAGCTCAATAAAATTCATTTGAATGATCCTGTCACTGTACAACTGATGGGAGATTCAGTGAAATATAAAGGTCATGTACAAGGCATTGCATCAGGAATTGAAGACCGTGAGCGCACCACGTCTTCAGGTTTGTTGGCCAATGTGAATCCAACCTTCAGTTGGGTGCGTTTAGCGCAGCGTGTTCCTGTTAAAATTGTTTTAGATGATGTGCCACATGATTCATTGGCGTTTGTTGCAGGGCGTACAGTGACTGTACATATTTTGGAAAAAGACAAAAAATAATCCATTCCAGTCATTCAGCCTTAAATTTCAGACCCATCCGATGATGGGTTTTTTTATACGTTTAAGTCTGCCATAGCAGGCATGTCGATTTCTTTTACACAACTTGCTTTACTGGTGGATAATATAAATTGGATAGCAAGAACGACATCTTGCAAAGGAATAAGTTGGGCACCACTCTGTAGAATCACTTCATCTACCGGGGTACGGATATCAAACTCAGTAGCCAAATAACCCAAGTTTAAGATGCTAATCCCAATTTGATCTTTGCGTAAGGTTTGGCGTAATGCCTGCACAATCCCTCTTAGAGCGAATTTGGTGGCAGAAAACACCACTTCATTTCCATTGTGGTTGTCTAGCCCCCACGTGGAACCAATCAGGATGATTTTGGCATTTGCAGAAAGGCGTAAGTTTTCTAGTAAGGATTGAATCGCCAAAATACAGGACTGAATATTGGTCTGAATTAAATTCGAAATTTCTAAATCTGAACATTGTTCAAACGCATAGTCCATATCAAATGCTTTTTCTTCCCATATACCGACATTGTAAATCAGATAATCGACCATTTGATGCTGGATTTGATTTTTTACTGTGTCTCTTGCTTGTTCAGGTTGCGCAAGATCAGCACAAATCCAATGGAAATTTGGCAGCGCTGATTCAGGTTTTGAACGAGAAATTCCAAAAACCTGATCATGCATTTGTGGAATTGCGTGTAAAAGGGCTTGTCCCAAGCCTTTACTGACACCATACATTACAAAGGTTTTTGACATTTTGACTACTCAGATTAAGGTGTAATCCCTTCAGGATTTCGGTACCAGCTTTCGATAAATAATGCCGCTGCGATACTGTCAGCGGCTAATTTCTTCGCTCGCCCCTGAGCCTGATAATGTTCAAGTTCATCTCGTGCTTCACGAGTGGTTAAACGTTCATCGACCATAAGCGTTTCAATATTGGTTTGATGGCGTAAGCGCCGTGCAAATTTACGTGCTCGGGTTGATAATTCAGATTCTGAATCATCCATATTGAGTGGTAAACCGACCAAGAATAAATTCGGTTGGTGTTGTTTAACAATTTTTAACAGCTCATCCCAATTGGGGATGCCATCTTTCATTGGAAAAAGTGCAAGCGGTGTTGCACTTTCAATGAGAGACGAACCCACCGCCATTCCCATTTTTTGTGTACCAAAATCAAATGCAATAATGAGTTGTGGTGAATTTAAATCAGGCATGTCCAATCTCAGAAGATAACCAAGTACGATCAATACCGATTTTACGATAAGCGGCATCCCAACGGTCGGTATAAGGTAAATTAAATACCAGATCCATATCTGAGTCACAAATCAGCCAGTCACCACGAGCAATTTCTTCTTCCAATTGATTTTTAGTCCAACTCGCATAGCCTAAAGCGATCTGATAGCGCCCCACTCCTTCATTATGAGCAATCGCATCTAAAATATCTTTGCTGGTGGTAATACAAAGATTCTCACCCACTGCAATTGATGAATGCCAGGTGGGTTGTCCTGTATGAAGCACAAAACCTGCTTCAGGACGTAAAGGTCCCCCTTGTAAAACTTCATGTGGGTGAACATTATCTGCTGCAATGTCTAAATCATTAAGTAGCTCTTTGACTTGTATGCCGGAAGGGCGATTGATAATAATGCCTTGTGCACCATCTCCATCATGACGGGCAATGTAAATTACGGTATTCGCAAAGAAATCATCCGCAAGATCAGGAGGCGCGATCAGGCAACGATGAGAAAGATATTGTTTGGTCACCAATATGCAGCTCCTTTGGACTTGAGTTTAATATTTTAGTTTTTAGAAAAATCTATACCAAGACCTTTTGACACATCGTTTAGCAGGCAAGCCATTGATAAAATGTCAACAGATACTATATAAATAGCACAATTAATATCAATAGGTTGTGAATATTTCAAAAGCCTACAAAAACAGGTGATATTTGCAATCGGTTTGATTAAATAATAGTCAGATTAAGCGCCGTAGGCGCAAATGAAGTTAGGCATGTATTATTCAAGAGTGCAACCAACGTAAACATCAATTGATTTGTTTTGATCGAAATGTAGGCAGCTCACTTGAAATGTTATCAATGCTGAAACTTTAATTGTCGGAGTTGTTTGGCGTGTTGTAATGTGGTTTCACCAATTTCAATACCACCGGTCATGCGTGCCAACTCTAAAATTCGTTGCTCTTCTTCAAGCGCCACAATGGTGCTGCTTGCAGGGTCGGTCTGTAGCTTTTTAACCAGTAGATGCTGGTCTGATTGTGCTGCAACTTGCGCCTGATGGGTAATGCAGAGAATCTGTACATGTTGACCTAAACCGGCCAGCAAACGTCCGACAATTTCAGCAGTTCCACCACTGATACCGACATCAATTTCATCAAAAACCAAGACCTCAGCTTCGGTTTTCTCAGCATTCATCACTTGCATGACAAGTGCGATACGCGACAATTCACCTCCAGAAGCAACACGCGCGAGTGGTTGAGGAGGAATGCCTTTATTGGCTGTGAACAGGAGCTGGATAAAACTTAATCCTTCCGCAGTAACGGGTTCTAAAGGTTCAAATTTAAACTCAAAATGTGCTTCAGGCAGTGCCAGTTGTTTGACTTGTTCAGTCAATTGTTTCGCCAAAGGTTCGGCAGCTTGGCGACGGATTTGATCTAGGTACTGCGCTTTTTCAATAAAGCTTTGATGAGCGTGTTCAACTTGCTCTGCCAAGGTCTCAGGATCTTCAAGTTGGTGTAATTGTTCCAGTTCATGTTGCCAAGTTTCATATTGCTGTTTCAGTTCGTCAGGCTGAACACGATATTTGCGTGCCAGACGATGGAAAACTTCAAGTTGTTTGTTGAGTTCATCCATGCGTTCAGGATCAAAGCTTTGGCGATCAATAAACTGACGTAAATTGGCTGTTGCATCATCGATTTCACTTTGTGCATTGATCAATGAATTATAAATTTCTGACAACTGCTCACTACGACCTGCATGCGATTCAAGACGACGGACAATGGATGAGATTTCTTGAGTGATATTCTGTTCTGATTCATCCAACACATTTAAGCTGTATCCACAATCTTGCATGATGTGTTCATGATGGCTTAAGCGGTCAAACTCCTGCTCTATTTCTTTGTAATCAACCCGAATCACATCCTCAAGCTCTTCAAGTTGCAGCTTCAGGGTATCAATACGTTGCAGACGATTAGCTTGTGCATCAAGCGCTGCTTGATGAATGCGGATGGTTTTTTGCCATGTACTATAGGCATCACGAACATCTTGAGCAGCTTGGTAGAAATTACTATAGCGATCCAGCCAGTGCTTAGGGTAGGGCGGTTCTAAAAGCTGTTGCTGGCTATGCTGACTATATAGTTGTACCAATAAGCGCCCCAGTTCCTTTAACTCTGCCAGACTGCTTGGACGACCATTAATCCATGCTTTACTGCGACCTGTCGCAAAGATCACACGTCTTAAATGAATTTCACCCGATTCATCGTCTAACTCATGCGTCTTTAACCAAATGGCTTCAGGGCTTTCAGGTTGATAACTGAATACAGCAGTAATATCCGCTTTTTCTGAACCATATCGCACATAGTTGGTATCAGTACGTTCGCCGAGACAAGCTGATAGTGCATCTAACAATAATGACTTACCTGCACCTGTTTCACCTGTGAGGACATTGAAGCCTTTTTCAATATCAATGGCAAGATTATCCGCTAAAGCAAAGTTGATCAGATTTAAGTGTGTCAGCATAAACGCATCCAAGCTGCGAACGGTGAAGTTCTAAGATAGTGAAGTTTCGTTTTAGTCACAAGTCAGAAAATATTCTAATGCGCATATTTTTAAGTATTTTAAATACATTTAAGTTGAAAATAAAATGTCTTGGGTTCAAACAATCAATAGGCTTTGTATAAAGCCAATGTTGAGTTGATATTCCTCGATAATACCATTCTTGAAAACCTGCATCATGGGGATATGCTGCTTTCACAGCCTTATATTGGGAGAAAGTTTCGAGCAATTTACCTAACTCATATCGATAAACTATAAATATTCAAATTAGTACTGCCAACGATAGGCAAGATTTTTAAACAATCTGTTGAAAAATGGATCCCGTAAAATATAATTTCTCGATCAATAAAATCAATATATTGTTTACTGATACAAGGCTTTCAATGCCATGTTTTTAAACATCCAATTTAAATCGCATTGCTTAAGCGTTAATGTGCTTTTCAACAATCAAAAGATATCACCCTTGATGGATGAATGCATCCATGCCGCCAAATCCGTTAACGACATCAGTTAAAACTGGCTGATAAAAATACAAAGACTATTTTATTTTATATTAAGTGAATCCTATGGAAGAGTATAAAAATAGGCATATCCTTTGCTTGTATAAAAGAGTGTTAGAGCGTTTTAAAGAGTCTGCTTTATTTTAAATATAAGCTGAGTAGAACTTTCATTACAAATTTGCAAAGTTCGCAAATCACTACATTGAAAACTTCGATTGATTAGTTTCTATCGCGACATTAAACTACATCGAACATAATTTTTATAAATGCGCATTATCTGGAGAATACGCATGTCAGCTCAGTACGATCACGTATCCGTAGTTAAAAAATCCAATGTATATTTTGGTGGTTTATGTATTAGTCACACTGTGCAATTTGAAGACGGAACAAAAAAGACTTTAGGCGTTATTCTTCCTACTGAAGAAGCTTTGACATTTGAAACGCATGTTCCTGAACGCATGGAAATTATTTCTGGTGAATGTCGTGTCAAAATTGCAGACAGTGAAGAAAGTGAGTTGTTCCGTGCAGGACAATCTTTTTACGTCCCTGGAAATAGCCGTTTTAAAATTGAAACTGATGATGTGTTAGATTACGTTTGTCATTTGGAAGGTTAAATACCGGAACAGTGCCAGTGTTTTGAAATTAAGCAAAGAATTTCTCAGCTAAATCGGTTAAACTGAGTCATCCAATAGAATCCTGTAAAGTCGGCTTTGCAGGATTTTTCATTTCTATCATCCCGTTGTTAATGAGGTTGTTCATGGCAAAGTCCGAATATTATTATGGCGTTCATTCAGTGGAGTCATTATTAGAGTTGGAACCAGAACGTGTTTTAACCTTATTTACGCTAAAAGGGCGTGATGATCAGCGTTTACAACGGATCTTACAGCTTGCAGAACCATTTGGCATCAGTGTGCAGAAAGCCAGTCGAGACAGTTTGGAAAAACTTGCAGGGCAGCCTTTTCATCAAGGGGTGGTGGCAGCAGTACGTCCTCATCCTGTGTTGAATGAAAAAGATCTTGATCAACTTTTAGCAGCCAGCGATTCGCCATTGTTGTTGGCACTGGATCACATCACAGACCCTCACAACCTTGGTGCATGCATTCGTACAGCAGCAGCCATGGGGGTTGAAGCCGTGATTGTTCCACGTGATCGTTCTGCGACACTGACACCGACTGCGCGTAAAGTTGCTGCAGGTGGTGCTGAAAAAGTGAAATTTATTCAAGTGACCAATCTGGCACGAACACTCGGATATATGAAAGAGCATTATCATGTTCGTGTGGTGGGCACCATGCTGGATGAAAAGGCACTGCCGCTTCACCAGTTTGATTTTACAGGAACCCCTGTATGTGTAGTGATGGGGGCAGAAGATACGGGGCTGCGTCCAATTACTCAAACACAATGCGATCAAACCGTATTTATTCCAATGTCTGGAAATTTGCAAAGTTTGAATGTGAGTGTAGCGACAGGTATGGCACTCTATGAAGCTTGCCGTCAACGCCAGGCAAGTTAATTCGATCACAGCGATGATTGATCGTATCTGAGAAAAAATCATGATGACCGCACGCACCCAAGGCTACATTTATGTAGCCATCACCATGTGTATCTGGGGCGGATTTACAATTACCTCAAGGCTGAATGCGATTTGGCATATCAGTCCTTGGGATATTACTGCATTACGTTTTTCTTTGGCATTTTGTATATTGATGCCGATTTTAATTTATAAAAAAGACACTGCTTTTTTATTTAAAAAACAGCCTTTTATTTTAGCTATGGTTGGTGGTGTTGTTTATTGCTTAACTTCATATAGTGCGTTTCATTTTGTACCAGCCGCCCACGCCGCAATTTTTTTAAATGGATGCATTCCATTATGTACTGCCTTAGCGGGTTATTGGCTCTATCGTCAACCTTTTGACAAACATACATGGATTAGTTTGATCATTATGTTATCGGCAATTTCCGTGATGAGCGGCTTGATGTATATGCAAACTGGGGTAGCATTTGGTTTCGGTGATTTTTTATTTTTTCTCAGTGCAATCTGGTGGGGCATTTTTACAGTATTGTTGCGTCAGTGGAAGCTTTCTGCATGGCATTCTATGGCAGGTGTAGCAATCTGGTCTGCTATCGTGTATGTACCGATTTATCTGTTGTTTTTACCTAAGCATCTGGATCAGGCATCCACACCGCATTTGTTGATGCAGACACTTTTTCATGGTGTATTTGTGGTGATTGTTGCAACCCTGACTTATGTAGAGGCAATTAAGCGTCTCGGTGCATTTAAGACGGGCAGTATCGTGACTCTGGCACCCTTTATTGCGGCAATGATCGCTGTACCTTTACTGGATGAGCCATTAAGCTTGGCCATGATCTGCGGCTTGCTTGGCATGGGGATCGGGGCGTTACAGCCGTGGCGTTGGTTTGGCCATAAAGACAGTTTGCAACAACGTTTAGATGAAAATAAACTGAATCAATAAGTTTTTAATTTCATTTTATTGATTTTTAAATAATTAATTAAAAATTAAGCTGTTGCAAGTTTTAGGTAATATTGATGCAAGGGTTCTAATTTTGCATATAAATGATCAATATGACCATCGTTTAAAATAATATCATCTGCATGGTTTTGCTTTTCCTGCCGTGGCATTTGCGCGGCAATGATTTTTTCAATTTGCTCAATTGACTGCCCGTCACGTTGTGATGCACGTAAGATTTGTAAGTCTTTACTAGCATCTATCAGTAAGGTACGTTGTGTCAGTTCATGCTGATTGGTTTCAAACAGCAGTGGGGAAACCAAAATAGCATAAGGGCTCGTGGCGGCTTGTAGTTGTTGAATCATTGAAGCCCGAATCGCAGGGTGAGTGATCGACTCGAGCTGTTGGCGTGCTGAAGCATCTTTAAAAATGTGCTCTCTTAATGCACGACGATCCAGTTCACCATTTGCCGTTAAAGTCCAATCGCCAAATACCTCTTGGATTTTTTTAAGCGCAGGTTGGCCTTTTTCAACAATTTCTCGTGCCACGATATCGGCATCAACAACAACAATTCCTTGGGCTTCAAACCATTGACTTGCTGCGGATTTACCACTTCCAATGCCGCCTGTTAAGCCCAAGATAAAAGTCATGTTGTCATCCTCATCGATGTTTAAATTATTGACCTAAGTAAATCTTCATGATTTGTTCGCCCCATAAGAATGCAATCCAACCTGCAATGGCGATATAAGGTCCAAAAGCAAAAGGAATATTTTCCTTACGAATTTTCAGTAGGATGATGCCAATAATTGCTCCGACAACCGAAGAAAGCAGGATAATCAGGGGTAGCATCAAAGGTCCCATCCAAGCACCCAGTGCAGCAAGAAGCTTAAAGTCCCCGTAGCCCATGCCTTCCTTACCTGTCACGATTTTAAACAGGTAATAGACAATCCATAGGCAAAGAAAACCAATAATATAGCCCCAAATTGCAGCGTTTGCCGTGGTATATATTTCAAATGAGTTAATTCCTAAACCCAAAGCTGCGAGCGTTAAAGTAAATCGGTCAGGCAGTAACTGTGTGTCAAAATCAATAAAGGTTAGAGTTATTAACACCCAAGTCAGCAATACGCCAAACACCATTTGTAGTGTTGGTCCATATACGGCAACAACGGTTAAGGAACATATTGCAGTGAGCAGTTCCACCAAAGGATAACGGATACTGATGGGGGTTTGACATGAAGCGCATTTACCGCGTAACACCAACCAACTGATCACGGGGATATTTTGATACCAGCGAATCGGTGTTTTACATTGTGGACAGGTGGATGCAGGTTGACTCAGACTCAGCTTTTCTCCATCAAGGATGATTTGCTGGGAACCCGCAAGCAATTGGCATTCTGCCTGCCACTCTTGTCGCCATTCCTTTTCCATCATCTTTGGTGTGCGATAAATCACCACATTGAGAAAGCTCCCCACGCATAGACTGACTAGACCGACAACAATAAAAAGTGCAGTTGGGGATTGAATTAGAATGTTTAAAAAATCTTTGAGAATATTCATCATTATTAACTAATTACTGAGCCCATTTGGAAGATTGGAAGGTACATGGCAATTACCAATCCACCGACGAGTACACCTAAAATAGCCATGATCAAAGGTTCCATCATCGAGGTTAAACCATCAACTGCATTGTCCACTTCATTTTCAAAATGTGTGGCAACTTTGTCCAACATGGCATCCAGTGCACCTGATTCTTCACCAATTGCGACCATTTGAATAGCCATGGAGGGAAATTTGTTACTGACGCGCATGGCAAAATTCAACTGTTGTCCTGTAGCAACATCTTCACGGATTTTCATCACAGCCTGTTCATAGACCACATTGTTGGTTGCACCTGCAGTGGATTCCAGTGCTTCAATGAGGGGTACCCCTGCAGCAAAAGTGGTGGCTAAGGTGCGGCTATAACGGGCAATAATGGCTTTATAGACCAAGTCGCCAAAAATGGGCAGTTTAAGTGCAGTTCGATCAAGGAAATCTTGAAATTTTTGACTTCGCTTTTTGGCTTCTAAAAATGCGGTAATGATAACTGCAATAAACATAATCAGAATAAACCAATACTTTTGCATCCAGTTGGACATATTCACCACCATTTGAGTAAAAGCAGGCAGATCTGCACCAAAAGAGCTAAACAGATCTTGAAACACGGGAACAACTTTCACCATGAGAATAATCGTGACAATGATAGCAACCACAATCACCGAGATCGGATATTTCATGGCTTTTTTGATTTTCTGTTTTAACAGCTCGCTTTTTTCTTTATAGATTGCGACACGATCCAACATGGTTTCCAGAGCACCTGATTGTTCTCCTGACTCCACCAAAGAGCAAAACAAGTTGTCAAAGTAGCGAGGATATTTTCTCAGTGCCCCGGCAAAGGTATTTCCGCCTTCAACTTCACTTTTGATTCCTAAAACAACTTCGCGCATGGAAGGGTTTTCCAAACCTTCAGCCACAATTTCAAAACTCTGTACCAAAGGCACACCGGCTTTCATCATGGTGGCAAGCTGACGGGTAAAAATCGTAATATCTAAAGTTGATATTCCTTTCTTCATTAAGCCTTCGAAAATATTCTTTTTCTTCTCTCGAATGGTTTTAATGGTAATGCCTTGTTTTCTTAGCGTGACTTTGGCAAGTGCCATATTGCGTGCAGGCAATTCTCCTTTGACCTTGATTCCTTTTCGATCAACCCCGTCATAAGCAAAGGTAGGCATCATTTGCGCTTTTTTAGCTGCCATAACAATTTCCTTGAATATTGATTATATTTATTCGCTGGTTACGCGGTTAATTTCTTGTAAAGACGTTAAACCATTCATAACCTTTTTTAGACCTGAACGTCGCAAATTATCAAACCCCAATTTTTCAGATGCTGCTGCAATTTGCAGTGCGTTGCCATCTTCCATGATAATTTTTGAAATTTCAGGTGTTACTTTCATCACCTCATAAATACCGACACGTCCCTTATAACCTTCTCTACATTCAGAACAGCCCACAGGCTGAAAAATCTGTAAATCAGGGTTGTTCAAGTCTTGCTCAGTAAAGCCCAGTTCTAGCAAACTTTGTTTGGGAATTTCAATAGGCGCTTTGCAGTGATTGCATAAGCGCCGAGCAAGACGTTGGGCAATCACCAGATTGACCGATGTTGCAATATTAAAGGACGGCACGCCCATATTTCGCAAACGGGTTAAGGTTTCAGGCGCACTGTTGGTATGCAGTGTAGACATCACCATATGACCTGTTTGGGCAGCCTTGATTGCAATTTCAGCCGTTTCCAGGTCTCGAATCTCCCCGACCATGATAATGTCCGGATCCTGACGGAGAAATGATTTTAGTGCGACTGAAAAGGTCAACCCTGCTTTAAGATTGACATTGACTTGGTTAATCCCCTCCAAGTTAATCTCGACAGGGTCTTCTGCGGTTGAAATATTGGAACTTTCGGTATTGAGAATATTCAGACCTGTATATAAAGAGACTGTTTTACCTGAACCTGTAGGACCGGTAATCAGTAACATGCCTTGCGGTTTTTCCAGGGCTTCCATGAATAAAGCTTTTTGATCTTCTTCATAGCCCAAGGCATCAATCCCCAACATGGCACTGGAAGGATCAAGAATACGCAGAACCAATTTTTCACCAAATAACGTTGGCAATGAGTTGACACGGAAATCAATGGCTTTGGTCTTAGACAGTTTTAGCTTGATTCGCCCATCTTGAGGAATACGTTTTTCTGAAATATCCATTTGTGACATGACTTTCAAACGGGATGCCAAACGGTTTGCCAATTGCAGGGGAGGGTTGGTAATGGTTCTGAGCACGCCATCTACACGATAACGAACACGATAGCTTTTTTCATAAGGTTCAAAATGTAAGTCTGAGGCGCCCATTCGAATGGCATCAATCAACAGTTTATTGACATATTTAACAATCGGCGCTTCTTCTTCCGCGGTTTCCTCATCAAGTTCTGCGGGTTCATTGTCATCCGTTGTAATAATATCGACATCAAAGTCTTCATCACCAAAATTAAAACTTTCTTCTACAGTAAAATGTTTGGCTAAAACTTTGTCTAATTTATGCTGTTCAACGATGATCGGTTCAATGTTTAGACCACAGCTAAAACGAATCGCATCAAGTGCCTCAATATGGGTGGGATCACTGGTTGCCACATATAAAATATTACCGCGTTGCACCAAGGGGATAACCCCATGCTTGGTGATTAAACCAGCGTCGACAAGGTCCTTAGGCAACATTTCAGGATTAAAACTGTCTAGATCAAAAATCGGCTCGCCGAACTCGGAGGAGATCATTTCAGCAATCACCAATGGTGAGATTGCTAATTTTTCAATCAAATAAGGCACCAGATGGGTCTTACTTTTTTGAGCACTTGTTAAGGCATCTTTCATTTGCTGAGCAGATAAGAAACCTTCATCGACTAAGCGACGGATATAACCCGAAAACTTAGGTGAACCATTTTGCATAGACATCCCCAAAACACTTTAAATTTAATTTTATAATTGGAATAATAAAATTATACGATGATCCTTAAAAATATCTAGAATTAAACGTATTCTTCTAAAAACATATTTTAACCATAATTTTCGCCAATTTGACTTTTGTCGACGATCTTTGAAACGTTTTATATTTGTAGCGCACATATTCACCGCTAGACTTTAGAACAGAAGTGCGAATTGATAAAGAAAAAATACTTTAAAAATCTAAATTCCGTGTAGAATGTGCACATTTTCGATAAAAGGTTAGGTGTATGTCGAGTTCGACTATTATTCCTTGGGTTGTCGGCAATTGGAAAATGAACCCAATGCAAGCGAATTCGCAACAACTCATACAAGATTTAAAACACTATCTACAACAAAACCCAATTCCACAACAACAATGTCATTTGGGAGTTGCGCCGGTTTCTATTGCGTTATTGTCGGTACAACAGCAACTTAAAGACGCTCATTCACCCGTTAAAGTGGTTGCTCAAGATCTGTCTCAAATGGCAGGTACAGGCGCATACACCGGTGAAGTGAGTGCCGAATTGCTCAAAGATAGTCAGATCGATTATGTTTTGATTGGGCATTCTGAGCGCCGTGAAGTTTTTGGTGATGATGTTGCGAAAGTAAAAGCGAAACTGGTCAATGCATTGAATGCAGGGCTGAACGTAATTTATTGCGTGGGTGAAAGCCTCGCACAACGTGAGGCAGGTCAGGCTGAACAGGTGGTTTTACAGCAAATATGTGATCTTGCTGCGGTTGTAAAAGCGGGGCAGTGGCACAATATTGTGATAGCTTATGAACCAATTTGGGCGATCGGAACAGGCAAGACCGCGTCGCCACAAGATGCTCAAGCGATGCATGCAAAGATTCGTGAAGGTTTAACCCAAATTGCAGTTGAAGCACAACAAACTGCTATTTTATATGGCGGTAGTGTGAAACCTGAAAATGCAGTAGAGTTAGCTGCGTGTCCAGATATCAACGGTGCACTGGTTGGTGGTGCATCACTTAATGCAGAGTCTTTTTATAAAATTGCTCAAGCATTTGCTAAAACAAAAGAATAGGAGTTCAGCATGCATACATTTGTGCTGGTTGTACATATCATCTTGGCCGTTTTAATGATCGGGCTGATCCTCGTTCAGCACGGTAAAGGTGCAGATGCAGGCGCTTCATTTGGCGGTGGCGGCGCAGCTACGGTATTTGGTGCTTCAGGTTCAGCAAGCTTTTTAACCCGCTTAACTGCAATTTTAACGGCTTTGTTTTTTATTACCAGTTTAAGCCTGGCGGTCTTTGCGAAAAAGCAAACCACAGATGCTTATGGCTTGAAAACAGTACAGACAACAACCCAAACAACTGCACCTGCACCAATAAATACGGGTGAAACTTCGCCAACTGCACCAAAAACTGGCGAATAATGTCAATTAGTCCTTTCTTTTTCTAAGGGATGCGACTAGAATGCGTCACAGCTGCGGTGGTGGTGGAATTGGTAGACACGCTACCTTGAGGTGGTAGTGCTTTCGGGCGTGGGGGTTCAAGTCCCCCCTTCCGCACCAACAATAAACCAGTATTGTTGGTGTTAGCGGCTAAAAAACATTGTTGCGGGATGGAGCAGTCTGGTAGCTCGTCGGGCTCATAACCCGAAGGTCGTTGGTTCAAATCCAGCTCCCGCTACCAATTTAATTAAGATGCAACTTAATTAAAGATGATGTAGATCAAAAGTCTATTTTATTTGTAAATTTGCAGTATTGTTGCGGGATGGAGCAGTCTGGTAGCTCGTCGGGCTCATAACCCGAAGGTCGTTGGTTCAAATCCAGCTCCCGCTACCATTTTGATTAAGGTGCAACTTGATCAAGCAGGAAAATAGAATGTTCAATTCTTTAATATTGATTGAAAAATTCAAAGTTCTTGTATATAATTTTGCAACGCTGATGCGGGATGGAGCAGTCTGGTAGCTCGTCGGGCTCATAACCCGAAGGTCGTTGGTTCAAATCCAGCTCCCGCTACCAAGTTTCTAAAAGGGCTCACAGATAGGTGGGTCTTTTTGCATAGTGAATTACGATTTACTGTGCGATAATAGGGGCGATTACGCCCTTTTTTATTGGCTATCGTGTGGTGTGGACATCAATTGGTCAAAAAGACATGCTTCACTATAGTAAGTTGAATAAGTCCAGTGAGCGATTGAATCGCACAAATATGACGAGAGTAAATGAAGCTATCAAATAAAACTCAAGCACTTCAAGATTTAATAACTCCTGCAGTGCAAGCTTGTGATGTAGAACTTTGGGGAATTGAATTCATTCCTCAGGGTAAGCGTTCTTTATTGCGTATTTATATTGATAAAGACGTGGATGAAAATGCTGAGCCAACCCTCAATGAAGATGGTGAGCTTGAGCTGGGTCGTGGTATTGGCGTACAGGACTGTGTGCGTGTGACTCAACAAGTGGGTGCAATCTTGGATGTGCATGATCCAATTTCAGGTGAATATGCTTTGGAAGTATCTTCTCCAGGCTGGGATCGTCCATTCTTTCAGTTGGCTCAGTTAGAAAAATATATCGGACAACAAGTTGCATTGCGTTTGATTGCAGCCGTTGAAAATCGTCGTAAATTCCAAGCCAAGTTGGTTGCTGTAGATTTAGAAAATGAAATGATTCAAGTCGAAGTTGAAAAACAGCAGGTACTTGAGATAGACAGTAACAACATAGACAAAGCGAATTTGATCTTTCAGGATTAATCCAGAAATAGAAATCTGAATAAATAGGTGACTTATGGCACGTGAAATTCTTACCGTTGTAGAAACGGTTAGTAATGAGAAAGGTGTGAGTCGTGAAGCAATTTTTGAAGCACTTGAACAGGCTTTGGTTGCTGCGACTAAAAAGAAATTCTACGAAGGAACGAATTCGGAAGAAGCACAGTTGCGTGTAGAAATTGACCGCAAAACAGGTGATTACAGTACTTTCCGTCAGTGGGAAGTGGTTGCGGACGAAGACCATGAAATGCCGGCATGCCAGGATGCGATTTCTGATGTAGATCCTGCAAAATGGTCAATTGGGGATATTCGTGAACTCGAAGTACCATCGATTGATTTTGGTCGTATTGCCGCACAAATTGCCAAACAGGTCATTGTGCAAAAAATTCGTGAGGCTGAGCGTGCATTGGTTGCGGATGCCTATGAGTCTAAAGTCGGTGAGTTAATTTACGGTGAAGTGAAAAAACAAACCAAAGACGGTTTTATTATTGACTTAGGTGACAATGCAGAAGCGTATTTGGCACGTGAAGAAATGATTCCAAAAGAAATTCTTCGTCCAAAACAACGTATGAATGCGATTCTGTATAGTGTCAATCGTGAAGGTCGTGGTGCGCAGTTATTATTGTCTCGTGCAAAACCTGAGATGCTGATCGCTTTAATGAAAAAAGAAATCCCAGAGATTTCTGAAGAAATTATTGAAATTAAAGCAGCAGCGCGCCAACCGGGTGTACGTGCAAAAATCGCAGTGAAAACCAATGACCATCGTATTGATCCAGTGGGTGCATGTATTGGTATGCGTGGTACGCGTATTCAAGCCGTACAGTCTGAATTAAACGGTGAACGTATCGATGTCGTTGTATGGTCTGACGATCCTGCCCAATATATCGCAAGCGCTTTAGAGCCAGCAGATGTATCCGGTATTGTGATCGATGAAGATGCACATACTGCTGACATTATTTTTGCGACCAGTGATCAACTTGCTCGTGCAATCGGTTCACAAGGTCAAAATGTTCGTTTAGCGTCAGAATTGACAGGTTATAAACTGGACATGATGCTTGAAGATGAGTATCGTGCCCGTCAACAAAATGAAGCTCAACAATATCTGGATATGTTTGTGACACGTCTGGATATTGAAGAAGATCTTGCAATGGCTTTGGTAGAAATGGGCTTTACCTCACTTGAGGAAATTGCTTATGTACCTGCGGAAACTTTCGATGAAATCGAATTGGATGCAGATACTGTTGAATTACTACAAAGTCGTGCAAAAGAAGCAGCATTGGCTGATGCATTGAAACAACAAGAAAATATTCAGGACCCAAGTCCGGAACTTGTTGCGATGGAAGGTATGACTTCTGAAATTGCACAGGCTTTAGCAGCGCGTGGTGTAATCACAGTCGATGACTTGGCAGATCAGGCAACGGATGATATTTCTGATATCGAAGGCTTGGATGCTGAGAAAGCAGGTCAATTGATTATGAAAGCACGTGAATCATGGTTTAACTAGGAGGTAATACATGACGGATAAGTCAATTCAAGAGTTAGCAGTCAGTGTAGGACTCCCAGTTACAAAGCTCCTTGATCAGGTGCGTGAAGCTGGATTACCTCAAAAACAGGCTGAAGATAAAATTTCTACTGAACAGCAAAGTGTGCTCGTGAACCATTTGAAAAAAGCACATGGTCAAGACGCGGGACAAGCAGGACAAATCACGTTGAAACGTAAAACGACAAGTACCGCGAAAGTGGCGAGTACTTCAGGTAAAGCTAAAACCATCAACGTAGAAGTTCGTAAAAAACATACGTTTACTAAGCCAGATCCTGAACAAATCAAAGCAGAAGCATTGGCAAAAGCTCAAGCCACTGCGCAGGCGAACTCAGCACCAAAAGCACAGGAAACTCCTGTCGTGAATGAAGCTGAAAAAACAGAAAGCTCTGCAAAAGCCAATTTAGAGAAAATGCGTGCTGCGGCAAAACAGCAAACTGCTGCAAAAGAAACACCAAAAGCAGCAGTGGTTGTTAAACGTAAATCGACCAACAAGCCGATTACCAAAGCAACCGTAAAAACAATTGAAACGCCTGAACAGAAGCGTGCGCGTGAAGCTCAGGCAGCCCAATTGAAAGCTGCCGAGGAAGCGGCTCGTCGTAAGTCGGCAGAAGAAGCACAGCAACGTACGCTTGAGCAGATGCGTCAAATGGCGTCAAAGTATTCTTCAGATGAAACGACACCAACCATTCGTGTGGTTGATGACTCACCTTTGGCGGCAGGTTTGGTTGGTCAAGCATATGAAGATTCATTTGCAAAAGAAGATCGCGAAATCAAACGTGGTGGTAACACCAAAGACACACGTGGTCAGAAAAAGGGTGGACGTCGTGGTCAGGAAGAGCAATCTTTCAGTCATAACCCACATAAGCGTGGCTTAAAATCAAGTCAGGCAAACAAACATGGTTTTGAAAAACCGGTTAAGAAACAAGTCTATGATGTTGAAATTGGTTCAACCATCGTGGTTGCTGACTTGGCTGCAAAAATGGCAGTTAAAGTCCGTGAAGTGATCAAGTCACTCATGAAAATGGGTGAGTTGGTGACACAAAACCAAGCGATTGATCAAGAAATTGCAGCGCTGATTGTTGAAGAAATGGGACACAACCCAGTGCTTGTTTCTGATACGCAGGCGGAAGACAACCTTCTTGAAGCGGCTGAAGAAGCACGTGGTGTACAGACAACACGTCCTCCAGTAGTCACGATCATGGGTCATGTTGACCATGGTAAAACATCGCTTCTTGACCGTATCCGTCGTGCTAAAGTGGCGCAAGGCGAAGCGGGTGGTATTACCCAACATATTGGTGCTTACCATGTCACGACCGATAAAGGCATTATCACTTTCTTGGATACGCCGGGACACGCAGCATTTACAGCCATGCGTTCACGTGGTGCAAAAGCGACAGATATCGTGGTATTGGTTGTTGCGGCTGATGATGGTGTAATGCCGCAAACCGCAGAAGCAATTGATCATGCTCGTGCTGCAGGTACGCCAATTATTGTTGCAATCAACAAAATGGATAAAGAATCTGCAGATCCAGACCGTGTATTGAATGAATTGACGACTAAGGAAATCGTACCTGAACAATGGGGTGGTGATGTTCCTGTGGCAATGGTTTCTGCGCATTCAGGTCAAGGTATTGATGAGCTTTTAGACTTGATCTCAATCCAAGCAGAAATGCTAGAGTTGAAAGCATCTGAAGAGGGTGCTGCACAAGGTGTGGTCATCGAAGCACGTGTTGATAAAGGTCGCGGTGCTGTAACTTCTATCCTTGTACAAAATGGTACATTGAATGTTGGTGACTTGGTACTTGCAGGTGCATCATATGGTCGCGTACGTGCGATGACAGATGAAAACGGCAATCGTATTAAGTCTGCGGGTCCTTCAATTCCAGTAGAGATTTTGGGTCTTCCAGAAGCACCAATGGCTGGTGATGAAGTTCTCGTTGTTGATGATGAGAAGAAAGCGCGTGAAGTTGCTGATGCCCGTTTAGACCGTGAACGTCAAAAACGTCTTGAGCGTCAAAGTGCAATGCGTCTTGAAAACATCATGGCATCTATGGGCAAAAAAGATGTGCCTTATGTCAATGTTGTGCTTAAGACTGATGTACGCGGTACTTTAGAGGCATTGATTGTTGCACTTTCTGAATTGTCGACAGACGAAGTTAAAGTCCGTGTGATCAGCTCGGGTGTAGGTGCAATCACTGAGTCCGATGTGGGGCTTGCAGAGTCTTCTGAAGCTGTTCTGCTTGGCTTTAACGTTCGTGCAGACAGCACAGCACGTCAAAAAGCAGATGAAGATGGCTTGGATATCCGTTATTACAGCGTGATCTATCAATTAATTGATGATGTTAAAGCTGCAATGAGCGGTAAACTTGCACCAGAACACCGTGAAACGATTTTGGGTGTTGCTCAAGTGCGTGAAGTATTCCATTCAAGTAAATTTGGTGCGGCTGCAGGCTGTATGGTACTTGAAGGTGTTTTACATCGTAATAAACCAATTCGTGTACTTCGTGATGATGTGGTGGTGTTCCAGGGTGAGCTTGAATCATTACGTCGTTATAAAGATGTTGTTGAAGAAGTTCGTGCTGGTATGGAATGTGGTCTTGCTGTTAAAGGCTATAATGACATCAAGGCGCTCGACAAAATCGAAGTATATGATGTTCAGTTGATTAAACGGAGTCTTTAATGGCGGGTAGTCAACGTCTTAAGCGCATGGCAGATACAGTGCAACGTGAGTTGTCAGAACTGATTCGTCAAGAACTTAAAGATCCACGCTTAGGTGGTCTGGTGACCATCTCAGCGGTGAAAGTCAGTGCTGACTTAGGTTATGCTGAAGTTTATGTGACCGTGATGGGGCGTGAACTGGGCGATGAGCAAAGTGAAGCAGCAAATAAAGAAACTTTGGATGTGTTAAATAAAGCTTCTGGTTTCTTGCGTCACGAGTTAGGTCGTCGGATCAAAACACGTATAACGCCACGTTTGCGTTTTCACTACGATAAAACCAATGCCTATGGTAACTATATGTTTGGTTTAATCGCAGAAGCTGTGAAAGATTTACCAGAGCAAAAAGACGAAGAGTGAAAGTAAATTTAAAAAGAGAAGCCACCTGAGGGTGGCTTTCTTATATCTGAGAAAATATGGCTATCAAGCCCCATCCGTTTAAACTATATTCTAAAAAGAATGAGTGGTATTGCCTTAACGCACTTTTCTTAAAAAAATGTATGTCATTCCCAGAAGCTTAATTGCGAATAGATAGCAGAAATTAAACAAAACTTTGTCTGAAACTGTATAGAATGCAGATATATCAACAAATACAAATAAATATCTCTGAGGAATGAGCAATGAATTCAATGAAAAAAGGTTTGGTAGCACTGACTTTAGCGAGTACCTTGGCTTTTTCAGGTTGTGGTTATAATACTTTGCAAGCCAAAGATGAATCTGTAAATGCGGCATGGTCTGAAGTTGAAAACCAATATCAACGTCGTGCAGATTTAGTCCCGAATCTTGTCAATGTCGTCAAAGGTTATGCAACCCATGAAGAGAAAGTGCTGACAGAAGTGACCCAAGCTCGTGCAAATGTAGCAGGATTGAAAGTAGATAAAGAAGTTTTAAATGATCCGGAACTGTTTAAAAAATACCAAGAAGCCCAATCGCAAATGACGGGTGCATTGTCTCGACTTTTAGCTGTCACTGAGAACTACCCTGATTTAAAAGCCAATGAGCAATTCCGTGATTTACAAGTACAATTAGAGGGTACTGAAAACCGAATAAGTACAGCAAGAACACGATATGTTCAGACGGTACAAGACTACAATACTTATGTACGTCAGTTCCCGCAAGCAATGACTGCAAAAGTGATTGGCATGAAAGCCAAACCAAACTTTAGTGCTGAAGCAGGCGCATCAAAAGCACCCACAGTGAATTTTAATTAATCCCTGGGCTTTCATCTTATTTGGTCATTTACTCAAAAGAGATGAAAGTCCTCTCAATGAATTAAGTAAAGGTGAGTTATGCTTGAGCGGCAAGAAAAATCGGCATTTCAAATAATCAGTATATTACTCTGTGTACTGTTGGCGCTGATTCTTTCTGTTCAATCTCAGGTTTGGGCTGAAACAGCAACGGCTACAGATGAGCAACAAGCACAAGAAGCCATTGTGCTGGGAAAAGTTGTTCCTAATACCAACTTGCCAAATGTGCTTGGTTCATCACCGGTAGATGGTCAAAAGCAAAATCAACCAACAACCACATCTCAACAGTCGTCACAGAGCTCTACATCAAACCAAGCCAAAGTCGCCAATGATATTGCAGAGGACGAAACAGAGAGAAATATCCCTACATTGAATCAACCCGTGGTTGATCAAGCTAATGTTTTGTCTGCGGCTGAAAAGCAAAATTTAGAGCAACAAATTCGTGAAATTCATCGTCAAGGCAAAGCACAAATCGGGATTATTATTGTTCCAACCACGGGGCAAGAAGGTATTTTTGATTTTGCAATGCGAGTTGCAGAGCAATGGAAACTTGGTTCAGCAAAACAAGACAATGGTCTATTGATCGCTGTTGCTGTGAATGACCATAAAATTCATATCGCCACAGGTTATGGTTTAGAAGGCGTATTGCCTGATATTATGGTCAGTCGGATTATACGTAATCAAATTTCTCCGGCATTTAAACAAGGGCAATATGCACAAGGTTTACAAGCCGCTGTGGGTGAAATTGAACGTATTTTAAATTTAGACCCTGAAATTGCGCGACAAGCTGCAGATGAACTCAAAGAACGACAAAACCAAGCAATACAAGCGCAAGAAGCCAAAGATCGCACCTTAACTACGGCAATGATTATTTTGGTGGTGGGTATATTTGCATCATTCATTATCGGTAATCGATTAAGTGCTGCTGTTGCGGGTGTGACAGCAACGGCTGCTGGGCTTATATACGGTTCTGGTATTGTGATGAGCCTGATTTTAGGCTTTGGTGTATTTTTCTTATTGATTACTTCATTGGCTCAACTGATCTTACAGATGTTTCTCTCTGGCGGTGGACGTGGGGGAGGCAGTGGTGGTGGTTTTG
>NZ_JADAIN010000022.1:0-8356 GCF_015676285.1 Acinetobacter sp. Res13-Abat-PEC15-P4-01
CAGAAAGATTTACTGAATGCCAATCAAATTCAACTCGGTTTACAACAAGCTTTAGGAGATGAATTCAATGATCGTCAGCCATCCTATGCTCGTGCAAATAAAATAGATGAAAGATTAGGTCAAGATGTTAAGACCCATTCGTCAGTTATTTTTGGAGGTGATAAAAGTGTTTTATTGGCGGCACCAACAATAGCAAATGATCTAAAAATCGCAGGAAAATGTAAGACAGATAGTGAATGCAATAATATAGCAGCGCGTTTAAATATGGGAGAGAAAAAATATTTTATTGCATCGGAACAAGATTCAAAAAGAATACAAGCAGAAGTATTAATTACACAGTTAGGTGGTGATTTCAGAAACTATGTAAATAGTAATCCTGAAGTTAGAAATATGGTTATTCAACTACTAAACAATGCACAGAAAGAACCAGCAGTAGATATTAGCCAATTATATAATCTTGCTGAAGGCTTAGCGTATGTAAGAATGTACAAAGATTCAGGAGTGATGCCACCTAAAGGATTTATTTCTGCGTTAGGTGAAAGTCATAACCTAAATAAAGCATCAAAATTTGATGAAGTAATCAGAAAAAATTCGACAGCGTATCCACAGGATTTCGCGATAGATGATTTAAAAGTCCCAGGAAGACAAATTGATACAGCTCTGACTATAGCAGGCAATGTATTAACGGTAGCTGATATTGCTTTTATTGGTGCTAATGGATTAAAAGCTTTTACGGCAATGAAAGCGGCAAAAACAGCAGAAAAGGCTGAATTAGCTGCTGCAAAAGTAAGTAATAATTTTAATGCTGATTTACCGAATGTTTTAGATGGAAATCCTAATGCGCCTGCTGATTTTGCATTAGGAAATAAAAAGGCAGTGGATATAAATGCTGGAGTTAATAATCCACATTATGATAGTAAACATGGCGCTTATACCAGATTAGAGCAGCTGTACGAACGGGCTATGAAAGGTACTAATCCTCAAACTGGAGCTAAAGGAGCACCAGCTGACGCTTCGAAGTTTTTTAATTCTACAGACATGAAAACAGCAATTGATCAAGCTGAAACATTATATAAGCAGAATCCCGCAAAATATACTCAACATAATGGTTCAATTAGTGTAAATATTACATTTAGACGTCCAATAGGAGAGGGTTATATAGGCAATACTAAAGCAAATATTAAGTCTAATCAGCCTATTGGTGAATATCGGTGGAGTAATACAGCAACAGTAAATATTGATAGAAATACAGGGAAAGCTTTTACTGCATTTCCAAATGTAAAATTAGGAGTTACAAAGCCTGATCCATTAAAACTACGTTAAAAGGAATGTTAATATGATTGATGTAAGTCCAGAACATATAGAAAGATTAATAGATGGTAGTTGGAATCCTGATACTTTGGAATATTACCAGCAAGAAGATGATTTTTATAGTCTAGATTTTTCAAATAAAAAAGATGTATTTTACGCTATAAAAAAATGGTTATCTGTAGAATGGCACTCAGATCAGTGTAAGATACAGTTCCAAGAAGATTTAAGGTATTGTATTACCTCGAAAAAATGGGTGATAGGAAATGCTTTTTTGAATAATCTAGAAGGTAATACAAGTTTCTTAGAAAATCCTAATATAAAAAGTATATATTGGGATAATTGGGATAATTGGGATAACGAAGAAAAAAATTATTTTTATTTTTTATTAATGTTATGGAATGAATGGTTTAGTGAACCATTCGTACCTGCTGAACTTCCAATGTATAAAGAAAGAATTGATAGAGAATTTGTTGAATTTCCTCATATGCCTGAACTATGGGGAAAAGCTAAATACAAAGAATAAAATGAAGAATTTTCTTGTTAAGTTTCACCACTAAACTAAAAATGCAATAATAAAAACAGTAAAATTATTGCAGGTTCAACAGTAACAGGAGGATTAATTTTAGGCTCTGGAATTATTGGGTTGTTGGATGAAAAAGGTTCAGTACGAGTGTGGGTACATCGATCAAAGGAGAGAGTAAGGAGAGTTCATTCCACCCAAGTGGTCGTACAACGGTTGGTTTACAAAGTACAGGGAATGAAAAAGAGCAGTTAACTAAAGCGACAATGGGTCAAGGTAGTGAGACCAACACTACAACGACCAGTAACCGTGATATTAACAATACTCAAGAAATCACCCGAGACCAAGTGACAGGTTTATTGAACGGTTCAGTGACTGTAGACAATCGTTTACTGACGGAGAGTGGACGTGCTCAGATTATCCAAGAGCAGAAGGATTTACCGCAGAATGCTGAAATTATCGGAAAAATGACAGCAGCAGGTGTTGCAAGCTTAGGTGTTGCGACGGCTTCTTTAGCAAGTGATGATCAAAATATAGGGAAGGCATTTCAAACATTAATGAACCCTGCAAATACATTTGATTTTATTAAAAAAAATCCAGAAGCGGCTGCGATCTTAAACAAGTTTAAAAATGGTGAATTTAATGATGTAGAATCTGTAAAAAATGCTATGAATCAACTTGCCAGTGCCTTAGGTGTGAACGTTGATGTATTGACCACTACAATTACAGATGTCTACGGATTAAAAGGAACGACCGATAAAAATATTATAGCGATAGATGTTAATGGTGATAATCGTAAAACCAATATCGAAGTACTTGAACATGAAGTGAGCCATAACCAAGGGCTATCAAATGAGTTGTTGAGTCACTTATCAGGTAAAGCAGGAGAACTAGGTTCCACAGCAGGAATCACTTATAACAAAGCAGCTGTAGAATACTATCAAAAGCAAATTGGAGATGGTAATGATGTAAGTACACAATTAAATAATGATGTGATTCTAAACGGAAAACTGCATCGACTCCATTGAGATCGATAGGGGAACCTGTTTCTACTGGTTTTAATCATGTGCTTGATGATCATTTTGATGTAGCAATAGCAAAAAATAGATCAGTAGGTTTTCTGGATTATGGATTTACAATCATGCAGTCCCATAAAGTTTAGACAACAGACATTTAAGACTGTATGAACAGCGCCATTCTGAAACGATACATTACTCAATTTGGATGTTCTTTAGTGTCGAAAATGTTAATGCCCGTTGTTAGGAAAAATTGTATGATCGTAAGGAAAGAATTTAAAAATGCATACATTTGAGCTTTATGACTATAGAAAAAACCAGTGATGCAGGCATCTTTTTATGGATGGTTTATCAAACCATGCAAAAGATGAACATAGATGCTTCCGCTATTTTTGCCAGTGTACATCTCCCGGATCAGCCACCTGATAAATTCGTTCGTCGTGATAATTCTACTCAACAGCGTTTTTGGCAGGCCGCCGAAACCATCAGCCGTGATCAAAATATAGGTTTACATGTTGGTGTTAACATGCCTCCCTTTAGAGGGCAAGTTATAGAATATCTTTTTCTCAGTAGTCCCACATTTGGTGAGGGGTTGGAGAGAACATTAAAATATCAAGCATTGCTCACCAATGCCATGTCTTTCAAGTTGCAGCGTTATGATCAAACGAATACTCTTATTTCTGGTCTAAATCACTGTGTCAGACATTATTTGGAATGCGCATTTGGTATTCTGCTTAATTTTTTTAGATACATTACTGAAAATACATTTACCCCGACCGAAATCTGGTTGCCCTATACTGAGGGCGCAAAGGTTGAAGAATACAAAAAAGCATGGGGATGCGATATTAAACTCGGTCAAAATGATGGAGGTATTTTATTTAATTCAAAACTACTCTCACAACCATCACCGGCATATGAGCCCGAGTTGTTAAAAGTCCATGAATACCACGCGGCGTCACAACTTGAATTGTTAAAAAAGCATCAGATTATCGAACAAATCGAAAAAATCTTGGCAAACGGGTTGCTTGAATCAGGCGAGTTTGATCAAAACACCATTGCTGAACGTCTGAATCGTAGTGCCCGTAGTTTAAGAGCGGATTTACAACTGTTAAATACAAGTTATGAAAAAGTGATTGCACATTATCGAGAACGACTCGCTCGTCGTTTACTTTCACACACAAATGAATCTATTGACCAAATTGTATATCTCACTGGTTTCTCAGAACCCTCTGCTTTTTCTAGAGCATTTAAACGTTGGACTGGAGAATCACCAACTGCTTATCGTCAGCGTAAACAGTTTTAACTTGATTGTATAGGCAAGAGAAAAAGGTCATCTGAGTCAAAACGACTGTATATCTATCGTTTTAAAATCACGACATGATGTTTTATTAAGGTCGTTGATATGCTTGGTTTTCCTGTTGGTGTATTCGTTGCAAATGGTATGGAATGGTATTTTCATAAAGTCTGGTTACATGAATTTCCAATGAAAAATAGAAATAGCCCTTTTTTTACCCATATTGCTCATCATAAACGGGCTCGTTTAAATAGTTTTCATGATGCAGGCTATGCGGAGTCAATGTTTAAAAATTCTGAAATGTATAATGAAAAATCAGCATTAATTGCACTTGGTGTGGTTTCCACAGTTTTTGTGCCTGTTGCACCATTTTTTGCTATGGGGCTTTATTATGGGATCTGGAACTATTGGAAAATTCATGCCAAATCACACTTGGATCCAGAATATGCAAAAAAGCGTATCCCTTGGCATTACGATCATCATATGACAAGTAATCAAAATGCGAATTGGTGTGTAACTCGTCCTTGGTTTGACTACATTATGGGTACTCGTGTGATGACTGATGTTTCTGTAACCGAAACCAATCCACTCGGTATGCAGATGCCGGTATGGTTAGAAAAGCGGGTGAATAAGGTTGCACGAAGATTGTTGACTCAATCTTTTGCAAAAATTGAAACAAACACTCAACTTGATCAAAATAATTTACGTCAAGGCATCGAAGTTGCACTTTAGATCATGATTGTAAAGGGATGAGCGATTATGAATCTAAAAGGTTTTAATCGTTCATTTTTGAAAATATCCGTTTCACTTGGTTTATTTCAAATGGTCAAAGATAGCCTCTAATAGACTAAGATGACTGGATTTAATCAAAATGCTTTAAATCAGATAGCAAGGGTACGCTGATTGAATATTTGATATGAATGTTGATGAGGGTAAAGCATCATGTGACAACTGTGTTAAACACTGCTGCAATGCTTTTATCCGCTAAAAGTTTGAATCGGTTATCCTTTATTTTTGCGAGTGGCTCCAGTAATCCTAATCATAGTAAAAATTACATCTTATCAAGCTCATAAAGCTATAAAAGTGAAATCAACAAGAAAAAGAGAGAAATATAGATAGCAGCTTATAGGAGATCTAAAAGCATTCGGTGAAACGCGTATGAATTTGATTGAACGGACTTTCAACGGTTCATGTACTCAGTCTCATACAGAGTAATTTGATGCAATGAATCTTCATTTCAATTTCTTAGTTGCTCGTCTGACCATCGTTGCATACCAGCCCAGCAAAGAAGCGATACTTCACAAGATTTGTCGTCTGAAACAGCGTATTAAATTATGACGTTCTCTGGTTTCGTATTCTTTCCCTGATGAAAGCACCGCATGGGGCTGCTTAACTGAAATCATCTGCCAACAGTCTTTTGCATCATTCGTAGAGTGAAGTGAAATTTTCCTCATTAAACTGCATTGAATCTCTGTATCTGAATAGATTGTCACGCTCCTTATTTGCCTTTCGATTCGACCGACCATTATGTGTTGGAAACCAACCAAATGCTGATGTTTTGGCGACTTATCAAAGGTGGCTCTAAGAAACCCCATTTGTCCTTTGAGAGATTTTAAAGAGGCGGGTTTATTCATTTGAAAAATTATATTGCTCCAACAGGCTTGCTGAATAGATTTATACAACATGATTAAAAGAAAAATTTTACTTACATTTTAATGTCTTATTTGTGGATAGCGTAAATAATCAAAAAATGTTCTTTTTTAACATATGTGCATATTGCACATAATTTATCTTGATGATAAATTGATCACAGTTCTACATGAATTGTTGTTGCAAGTTGTCACACTCGTATTAAAAGTAATTGTTTGAACTAGAAGTTAATCTGACAAATTTTTAAAAAAAGGAAAATAAAATGAATAAGATATATCGGTTAATTTGGAATGAAGTTCTGGGCGTATGGGTTGCAGCATCAGAATTATCTAAAACAAAAGGGAAGCGTAGTTCAGGTAGTCATCATTCACACGTAGATCTTGGTCATTCATCTGACAAACCTAAACTTGTTCAAGCTATTGGTATTTCACTAAGTGCTATCTTTTCTAGTGTTCTGATATCGAATGGTGCATTTGCTGCCGGTAGTGCCGATATCGGAGCATCAACAGTGAATGGGACTATTGGACCGAGCAATAACTGTGTTAGTCAAGGAGCAACCAATGGTACAAATGTTGTTCCGTGGACATGTCTTGGTCAAACTGCAACAGGTGGTTTTACTCTTATTAACGGGGTGCAAGCCAATGCAACAAATGTTGCTCAGACTAATCTAGATACAAGGGCTTCTGGGCAAAAAGCAGTTGCAATAGGTTTTATTGATACAACTGCTTCGGGTACTAATAGTTTGGCAATTGGTGAAACTGCAAATGCTTTGGGTAAAAATGCCGTTGCTATTGGTAAAAATGTTACGGCAGATAAGTCTGATATAAATGAAGACTTGTCTAACAATGTCGCTATTGGAGCATATAGCATTGCTACTACGAAAAGTAGTGAATCTACAGAAGGTTCTGGGGGGGCGGTATCGATTGGATATAAAGGAATTTCAAATGGTGTTGGAGCTGTAGCGATAGGTTCATCAAATACAGCGGAGGGTGATGGTGCCGTAGCAGTCGGTCGGATAAATAATGCAATTGGAAGCGGCACTATTGCATTAGGGGATAGTGGCACTGCAAATGGATATCGAGCAGTATCCGTAGGTTCAGCAGCTCAAGCTGTTGGGAATTCTACGTTGGCTTTTGGCGATAGCACTACAGCAAGTGGTCAGAGTGCAATCGGTATAGGGCGGGTTGCAAATGCAGGTGCTGATTATTCAATCGCTATGGGCGATTTTGCACAGGCATTGTCTTTTGCTGGTTTAGTTATAGGTCGTGGGGCACTTGTAGATGCCAATTCGGCTAGTTCGATTGCTCAAGGTTCAGAAAGTAAGGTAATTAATGCTCAAAAAGCAATTGCAATAGGGAATCAAAGTATAGTCAATGCACGTTTTGGTGGTATTGCTATTGGTGATAATGCTCAAGTAATCGTTGGTAGTAATGTAAATGATGTGTATGGGCAACAAGGTTCTATAGCAATAGGCCAAAATGCAAAATCATTGGGCGGTAGTGAAGTCATTATTGGAGTTAATGCTGGTCAAAATTCCCAACGTTATGATGATAATACTATTGATAATCGATATGCTTCAGATAGTGTTATGTTAGGTAGCCAAGCTGGACGTAATTCTCAATACCTATATGCGACCTATCTTGGTGATGAAGCTGGTCGTAACAGTATTGGTAAACACAATAGTTATGTTGGACAAAATGCTGCAAGATGGAGGACAGGGAGCTGGAATACTGCTTTAGGTAGTAATGCTCTAGTGGGAATTAATAATACTACAAATTCTACTGGTAATGGCAATACTGCCATTGGTACTGCCTCAGGTGCTGTATTAGAAGGAAATAATAATACCTTAACGGGTATGAATAGCGGTAGAAATCTAATAGGGAATTACAATTCCGTATTTGGTGACTCAGCAGGTTCTGGATTACAGGGAAATAATAATATTACTATTGGTAGCCTTGCGGGTGTGAACTCTAAAGGTAATGATAATGTAATTTTAGGCTCAAATTCTAATATAGGGGTAAATACTAGTAGAACTGTAAGCATTGGAACAAATACGATCGCGAATAAAGAAGATTCAATTGCTTTAGGGGCAAATGCAAATACTTACACTGATGCGACGCAAGAGTCAGAGGCAAATTTAAATGGTTTGACCTATGGGAATTTTGCAGGGCAAGTTACAAATACAGGAATGCAATTATCGGTTGGTTCAGTGGGAGTCGAACGTCAAGTTAAGAATGTGGGTGCAGGAGCGATATCTGCAACGAGTACAGATGCAATTAATGGGAGTCAGTTATATGCAACGAATAATGTATTAGGCAATGTTGCCAATAGTACAATCAATATTTTGGGAGGTGATGCTGGTTTAAATAGTGATGGCACGCTTTCAATGAGCAATATTGGTGGTACTGGACAAAATACAATTGATTCAGCAATAGCAGCGTCAAGAACAGAAGTTGCGGCAGGCACCAACGTTACTGATGTAGTTAAAACCACAGGTACAAATGGTCAAGACATTTATACCGTTAATGCGCAAGGCACTACCGCTTCGGCAGGCTCAAGTGCAGT
>NZ_JADAIN010000023.1:0-278 GCF_015676285.1 Acinetobacter sp. Res13-Abat-PEC15-P4-01
CCACTGTATTCACCATAAGCACCCATCAATCCAAGGTTATATTCATCATTTTGACCAAAATTGAGTAACCCCATACCTGCCTGTATCACATAGCTACGACCATCTGTAGCGATCTGACCACTCGCATCTTTGAACTGGTGATAGCCTCCTGTGGTTCTCATCCAGACTTGTCCAACTTGGTTGTCTTGAATGCCTGTATAAGCACTCGCACCCATTCTGTCTTCTAAGCGATGCACAAATAAGTTATTGCCCATACTTGCATTCGCCAAATAGCTTCC